>NZ_CP049243.1 GCF_011046245.1 Allorhizobium pseudoryzae | reverse complement strand
AACCGCAGCTTCCATCACACAAAATTCGCATCTCTCGCCCCCGCCGCGTGCACGCAGCCAGACGCATATCAGGCCGGTGACCTTTCACGCGCCGGACTGCGTGATCTATGCCCAGGGCCAGCGCTCGCGATCACTTTACCAGATCGAGTACGGGGCTGTGCGGATCTATCGCCTCCTGGCCGACGGCCGCAGGCAGATCGTCGCCTTTCATCTTGTCGGCGAAACCTTTGGCTTCGAGATCAATGAGACCCACAGCTTCTATGCCGAGGCCATGGTGAACACAGGCCTGACCACCGTCGAACGCGCAGCCGGCGGCCTGCTCAACGACCGCCTGGTTGGCGTCGCATTGAAGGCGATGGTTCGAGCTCAGGAGCACCTGCTTGTCGTCGGCCGCCAAAGTTCACTGGAAAAGATAGCCGTTTTCCTGGTCGATCTGGCTGATCGCCAAGGTGGCACTGACTCAATCGACCTGCCCATGAGCCGTATCGACATAGGCGATTATCTCGGCCTCACCATCGAAACAGTCTCGCGCACGATTTCGAAACTGCGCGACATGGGCATCGTCAAGCTTCACAATGCGCGCAGCATAGAAATCATCAAGCCTGAAAAGCTTCGCATACTCAGCAACTAGTCCACCTGCGCGGCTTGGGAAAATGTCAACATAGAGCTGGGTTTCCCGATATTTTGATCGCATGGCTGCCGACACCCGCGCCGCAGCGACAGGACCCCCGACACAACCATTGCGATATCACGAATCATCACTTTCCTTGACAGAAGAGTGAACACTCCGCACACTTGCGGCGAGGAGTAGGAGGAGACCCCGTGCATCACAGCATCGAGAATTCGACCCCGCTACCTGCCTCGGACCGTCGTATACGGCGCCGATCAGAGCTTGTGACATTTTTTATCCTCGCCTTTGGCATCTGGCCGATCCTTGCGGTAGCGGCCGTTGGAGGCTTCGGCTTCATGGTCTGGATGTACCAGATCATCGCCGGTCCACCCGGTCCTCCAGCTTAAGCGAGGAGGCCATGGTGACCTCACTTTCGCGGCGAGCCCTCCTTCGAGGACAGATCAGGCAAGAACTCCGCATCCTGCCACCGGGTCTCTTACGTCCGGTAGAAGAGACCTGCGATCAATGCAGCGCATGCGTTGATCACTGTCCGCAGTCGATCATCTCGATGCAGTCCGGCATACCGGCACTGGATTTCTCATCCGGCGGATGCGATTTTTGCGGCCAATGTCGCGAACACTGTCCGCACGCGGATGTCTTCTTCGGCGCCGAACTCTCCATTCCCCACAAGGCACAGGTGCAACCGCATTGCCTGGCGCTCAACAGCGTCGACTGTCAGTCATGCCGCGACCATTGTCCGACTGACGCAATCCGGTTTCGTCCACGCGCTGGCGGACCATGGCATCCTTCAGTTGTAGAGGATGACTGCACCGGCTGCGGAGCCTGCATCAGCCACTGTCCAACGAACGCAATTTCCCTATCGGGGAGGAGTGGCTTTCATGTCGACGCGCAACCCTGAACGCTTCCATGTTTCCAGTGCTGTCGTTCTGACCTCTCCGGCCGCCGCTGGTCGTCTTGTCGAAGCATTGGCAGAGATGCCGGACGTCGAAGTTCATGCCGCGGAACGCGGCAAGATCGTCATCGTGATCGAGGGCAGATCCAGTGGCGAGATGGGCGCGACACTCGCTGCCATTTCGGGCCTTCCGGATGTCATGGCGGCAAACATGGTTTTTGAGCATGCAGAGAATTTGGAGGAGGGTTTAATCAATGGACACAGACCTGACGCGGCGTAGTCTGCTCAAGGCCCATGCTGCCGCGATTGCGGCAGCCACCGCCGGCATTAGCTTGCCGGCCCATGCTCAGACCGTTCCTGGTGGCGTGGAGGCGCTCGAGATCAAATGGTCCAAGGCGCCCTGTCGGTTCTGCGGCACCGGCTGTGGCGTCATGGTCGGCGTTAAGGAAGGGCAGGTCGTCGCCACACACGGCGACATGCAAGCCGAGGTGAACCGCGGCCTCAACTGCATAAAGGGCTATTTCCTCTCAAAGATCATGTATGGCGAGGATCGCCTGAGCACACCGCTCCTGCGCAAGCGTGGCGGACAATATGACAAGGACGGCGAATTCGAATCGGTAAGCTGGGACGAAGCGTTCGACATAATGGCCGAGCGATGCAAGAAGGTTCTGCGCGAAAAGGGACCAACAGCGATCGGTATGTTCGGCTCCGGCCAGTGGACGATTTTCGAAGGCTATGCCGCGACCAAGCTGATGCGGGCAGGCTTCCGTTCCAACAACCTCGACCCCAATGCCCGCCATTGCATGGCATCCGCCGCATATGCCTTCATGCGCACCTTTGGCATGGATGAACCCATGGGCTGCTATGACGACTTCGAACACGCCGATGCCTTCGTGCTCTGGGGCTCCAACATGGCGGAGATGCACCCGATCCTGTGGACACGCCTTGCAGACCGGCGCCTGGGTCACGAGCATGTAAAAGTCGCAGTGCTCTCGACCTTCACTCACCGCAGCATGGATCTGGCCGACGTTCCGATCATCTTCAAGCCGAGCACGGATCTGGCGATCATGAACTATATCGCAAACCACATCATCTCGACCGGTCGAGTGAACGAGGACTTTGTCCGCGCCCACACGACCTTCATGAAGGGAGTGGACGATATCGGATATGGTCTTCGCGCCGACGATCCGCTCGAGATGAAGGCGAAGAACGCAGGCGACCCGACCAAGATGGAGCCGATCGACTTCGACAGTTTCAAGGCCTTTGTCGCAGCTTACACTTTAGAAAAAGTCGCCGAGCTGACTGGGTCCGATCCGGGCTTTCTGGAGCAACTCGCCGAGCTCTATGCCAACCCCGAAACCAAGGTCATGTCTCTTTGGACCATGGGTTTCAATCAGCACACGCGCGGCGTTTGGGCAAACCACATGATCTATAATCTGCATCTGCTCACGGGGAAGATCTCTGAACCGGGCAACGGCCCCTTCTCACTGACAGGCCAACCATCGGCCTGTGGAACGGCGCGCGAAGTCGGCACATTCGCGCATCGCCTGCCGGCAGACATGGTGGTGACCAATCCGGAGCACCGACATCACGCAGAGGAGATCTGGAAGCTCCCGGAAGGTCTTCTTCCCGACAAACCAGGATACCATGCCGTAGAACAGGACAGGATGCTGAAGGACGGCAAGCTGAACTTCTATTGGGTTCAGGTCAACAACAACGTCCAGGCGGCCCCCAATACCAGCAACGAGACCTATCTCGGCTACAGGAACCCGGACAACTTCATTGTCGTCTCCGATGCATATCCCACGATCACCGCCATGTCTGCCGACCTCATTCTTCCGGCCGCCATGTGGGTCGAGAAGGAAGGAGCCTATGGCAATGCAGAGCGCCGAACACATGTCTGGCATCAACTGGTCAATGCGCCAGGAGATGCGCGCTCGGACCTATGGCAATTGGTGGAGTTTTCCAAACGGTTCACGACGGATGAAGTCTGGACCGAGGAGATCTTGGCGCAGAACCCGGACTACCGCGGCAAAACACTTTTCGAGGTGCTGTTCGCCAATGGCAAGGTGGACCGATACCCCCTCTCAGAGGTGGACGCCGACTATGCCAATCGCGAAGCCGAAGCATTTGGCTTTTATCTCCAGAAGGGCCTCTTCGAGGAATATGCGGAGTTTGGGCGCGGACATGGGCATGACCTGGCACCTTACGACGTCTACCATCAGGAACGGGGCCTTCGTTGGCCAGTCATCGACGGCAAGGAGACCAAATGGCGCTACCGGGAGGGTTATGACCCATATGTCAAACCCGGCGAAGGGGTGCGCTTCTACGGCAAACCCGATGGACGTGCGGTCATCCTGGCTGTGCCCTATGAACCGCCGGCCGAATCGCCGGATGAGGAATACGATTTCTGGCTGGTAACAGGCCGGGTGCTGGAGCACTGGCATTCCGGTTCGATGACAATGAGGGTGCCAGAACTCTACAAGGCCTTCCCCGGCGCCCGCTGCTTCATGAACGCCGACGACGCGCGAAAACGCGGGATCAACCAGGGGGCAGAGATCACCATCGTTTCGCGTCGCGGCGAGATGCGGACACGCGTCGAGACCCGCGGCCGCAACCGCATGCCACCTGGCGTGATCTTCGTTCCATGGTTCGATGCCAGCCAGTTGATCAACAAGGTGACGCTTGACGCCACCGATCCGATCTCCAAACAAACGGATTTCAAAAAATGCGCAGTCAAGATCGTTCCCGTGGCCTGACAAGAGGCCAACTTGGTGCCGCTGCCCTGTTGGCAACCTGTCTCATCAGTGGTGGCGTGGTCGCTCAATCGGTTCCGCAGTTGTCCGGCCCGCCCCAACAGATGGAAAGCGTTCCGGCAAAGCCCCTGCCGAAATGGAATGTGGATGACGTGCGCAAGATGCGCGCTTATCCGGACCAGCCTCCCATCATTCCACACTCGATCGAAGGCTACCAACTGTCGGTCAATACCAACCGATGTCTCTCCTGCCACAAGCGCGAGTTCACGGAAGGGTCCGGTGCGCCCATGATCAGCGTGACCCATTACATCACGCGGGAGGGACAGATGTTGGCAGATGTCTCGCCGAGACGATATTTCTGCACAGCCTGTCACGTCCCCCAGGCGCAGACCAACCCCTTGGTCGGCAACACCTTCCGCGACATGAGCGACATGGGAGTCAAGCTGATGGGCGAGGAGCATTAGAAATGCAGAGGCTCCGCAACCTGCTCTCATGGACATGGCGCGTTCTGACGACGCCAGCGGCGACGCTCAGCCTCGCCTTCCTGACGCTCGGCGGCTTTGTCGGCGGCGTCATGTTCTGGGGTGCGTTCAACACAGCACTTGAACTGACTAATACGGAGGAGTTCTGCGTCAGTTGTCACGAAATGAAGACCAATGTGTATGAGGAGATGACGAGGACCGTCCACTTCTCCAACCGCTCCGGTGTCAGGGCATCCTGTCCGGATTGTCATGTGCCCCACGAATGGACGGACAAGATTGCCCGAAAGATGCAGGCCTCGAAGGAAGTCTGGGGCAAGATCTTCGGAACGATCAATACACGTCAGAAATTCCTCGATGAGAGATTGCGGCTGGCGCAGCACGAATGGGCGAGACTGAAAGCTAATGACAGTCTTGAGTGCAGAAACTGCCACTCCTCGGTTGCTATGGACCTGTCGAAACAGACGGAGCGCGCAGCAGAGATCCACACGCGTTATCTCCTGAACGGCAAGGCGACGTGTATAGACTGCCACAAGGGCATCGCCCACGAACTACCAAACATGCAAGGCATCGACCCCGGCTGGAAGGTGCCGGAAGAGCTGGAAGGCAAAGAGCTGCCCACCGCATCTCCGGTCGACGAGCTACGAGACGCGATTCACCGAGCGCATAGCGGCCTTCTTGCTGACGGCGGGATCTGATGCTTGCATCGATCGCATATCAACACGCTCCAGAAATGCCGACGCCGCCGGGGATCACACCCCGGCGGCGTCGATCAAGCAACATCAGCTAGCACACGTCTTTACTGCGCCGCAGCAACGGCTGCATCAATCCGCTCACGGGCCTTTTTCGGTAGCTTGGCAGCATTGAAGGCGTCGAGGTTGGTGGCTGGAGCATCACCAACAAGGATCGCGGCGACCATACCCATGCCGACATGTGGTGCGCATTTTACGCCGTAGAGACCCGGCACGTCGAACGTCACCTTGATTTCTTCGTTCATTTTGCCTTTGAACTCTGCGGCACCGTCCGGGATCATGCCCTTGATGATTTCGGCATTGTGGCCCTTGTCGGTCGGGATGAAGGTAACGGTGTCACCGGGGGCAATCTTCAAGCCGGCAGGCTCGAACACCATGGCACCCTCTGCACCTTTGTTCAGCATCTTGACTTCGAAATCGGCAGCGATCGAGAGCGCCGGGGCCGAAAGCAAAAGAACGGCTGCCATTGTTACACTACGCAGTTTCATTTTCATCTCCTTGGACAGGAATACCTCGTTCCGTTGGAGAAGTGATAGGCCAGGATGAACAAGCCTTCTTTGCGCAATATCAAGTACGGCAACGCTTAACCTGATTATCGACGCTCCGGAAGAGAATCCGCCAGCGACGCAAGTTCAGCCATATCGCGCACCAGGAGTTTCTGCCGACCGCCTTCGATCAGGCCCTTGCTCTCCCATGAACTAAAAATGCGCGACACCGTATGAATTGTCGTTCCGGTCATCTCGGCAATGTCCTGCCTTGAGATCGGGAAATCGATCCGTATTCCCGCAGCCTCCGAGCGACCAGCCTTTTGCGCCAACCTCAACACGGTATGCGCAACTCTCTTCTCGACTTCTTGCGTGGACATTTCGCGAATGCGGACATGCGCTTCCTCTAGCCTCTGTCCGATCGTCTCCATTGCACTGACGGCAAGTCTTGGATTTCGCTCTACGAATTTCGGCCACAACTCTGTTGGCCAGGACAGAACGATGCTTTCAGCAGCGGCAAGTGCAGTGCCTGGATAGTCGTGTCGTTGCAGAGCCTTAGCGAACCCAAACAGGTCGCCGGGATGAACGACACGCACGATGATCTGTTGACCGGCGCTCGTCACCTGGGTGACCTTGAGGCGACCATGCAGGAGTAAGAAGAAATATGAGGCGGGCTGTCCCTGTTCAAATACGGACTCCCCGATCGGCAGCCGCCGGGTCTGCGCTGGAACAAGCAGCGCGTCCAACTCGTCATCGGTCATCTTGTCGAATAATGACAGAGACTTGATGATCGTTCGATCAAGTTTCAAAACAAATCCCTCTCCCGCCAACAACGCGCACTCTCAGGGCCCCGAATACCCAATAGTGGCTGTGGCGAGTGTCCAAATCGAGGGGCAACCTACCTCACAAGGCACCGATCGAAAAGAGTAAAGGAGCGTACCAGCGACGATCTTCGACTAGTCGGAAGCCGACATGATCAGGGGGAACTCCGACAGAACAGCCACCGCTTTTGGGGTCGCGTATGAACGAGCTCAACGGCGATCTGTGTTTTCCGGCGGCTATGTAGACGCCGCAGGCTTCGGTAGTGACTGGCTGCCCTTCCTTGACGAGATCGACACGTCGATTGCAGGTCGTCGTCCATTCCCAGACATTGCCGGCAAAATCGGCAAGGCCATGCTCGCTTTCGCCGAAGCTTCCATAGGGAAGCGGCTCCGGATCTTTGGATCGCTTGCGTGCCGCCTCGCGCTCGTAGTCGGCAAGCCAGCGCAAGGCCGGGTTCCTATTGTCC
This sequence comes from Allorhizobium pseudoryzae, assembly GCF_011046245.1. Classification (NCBI taxonomy): domain Bacteria; kingdom Pseudomonadati; phylum Pseudomonadota; class Alphaproteobacteria; order Hyphomicrobiales; family Rhizobiaceae; genus Affinirhizobium; species Affinirhizobium pseudoryzae. Next base: position 149,506 of record NZ_CP049243.1, on the reverse strand, counting down.
GGATCTATACCAAGGGCGTCATCCGGAAACTTTTCACCAGCGGCAAAGGCCAACTCAACGTCACTCGGCAGGCGCCAGATCCCCCCGCTCTTTTCCGAAAACCACCGGGCATAAAGTGTCGCATCGTCATGGCTCACGCCGGTTGCCGGCATGTCAGGGCGCGATGGGGTGGTCGACTCCCGGGCCGGGCACGCACTGTCGGCAACGCAGGCATCGTAGTCCTGGGTGCTGACCTGATACTTCATAATGGTGACGGGCGACGTCATGGAAAGGTCAGCCTTCGGCCCATCGACGGCGTATCCAGCGCGGTAGAATTCGCCAGGCTGACGATAGACGAAACTGCCTGGTGCCACCGAGATGGTTGGAGGCGGCGACAGTTCGGCGCCGCCATTCAGCCGGACGATGCCTGACTGGAACACGACTGCGGTGGACAGAGCACTGATGAGCAGAAGTGGCAGTAGCACTGAGCCTATAGAATTGGACGGCCTGGGGGTGAGAACGGCGCCGGGCATGGCGATTTCCAACGAGTTAGAGAGGAAGTTCACGGGGTGCTCAACAAGCACCCCGTGCGTTCACGAGGGTCAGCTTTCCGGCTTCACCACGGCGGTCATCAGATCGTCGTTCCAGTCGCCGGTGACCTTGAAGTGGGCGGCGGCACCCTTTTCGAAGGCTTCGATCAAGTTGTGGTTCACATAGGCGTAGATGCCCGGCTGCTGGAAGGTGTAGTAGGCCGCGCCGGCAGCACCACCAGGGATGAACCAGGTTTCCTGGTCGAGCTCTGGCGGGTTGGCAAACTTGCCGGTCGCCCACACATAATCACCATGGCCGCCGATCAGGTGCGGACGGGTGTCACGATTGGCCTGCGAATGCAGGATCAAGACCCGGTCACCGACTTCAGCCGTCATCGCATTGTCGCCTGTCAGCGCTCCGACCGCGCCATTGAAGACGATGTGGCTCGGGGTCAGCGTGTTCATCACTTCGAGCACATCCGAATAGGCGTCGCCGGCACTCTCGTATTTCTTGTAATTGCCGTCGGCACCCTTGGGGACATAAAAGTCCTGCTCGCCTACATAATATACCTTGTCATAAGGCAGATCATTGCCCTTGTGGTCTTTCAGACCTTCACGCGGCAGGACCATGATCGCGCCATTCATGCCCGAGGTGACGTGCCACGGCACCATGCCGGGAGGTGCACAATGGTAGACGAAGACGCCTGCCTTGGTGGCCTTGAAACGCAGGACCGCCGTTTCGCCCGGATTGACCAGAGTCAGCGCACCGCCGCCAAGCGCACCGGTTGCCGAATGGAAGTCGATATTGTGTTGCAGCGTGTTGGTGTCGGGGTTGATCAGCGTCAGCTCAACATAGTCGCCTTCATGAACGACCATCATGGGACCGGGGACCGAACCGTTGAAAGTCATGGCATGCACTTCGGTGCCAGCGTCATCAATGACGATCTTCTTTTCCTCAATGGTGAGCGTGAACTCGACTACCTTCGGCCCGCCTTCGGCCTTCTGAGCATGCGCATGGACGAAGGGAGGTGCGATAAGATCGACCTTCACTCGCTCCAGCTTAGCGATGTCTGCGGCAACGGCTGCGGCGTTGGTCTTGATGTCGCCGCCTTCGGCGCGTGCCACTGTCCCGGTCAGAACGGGCACAAGCGCGCTTGCAAAGACAGCCCCCGCAAGCATTGTTCTTCTGGTCAAATTCAGGCACTGGGTCATGATCTTTTCTCCTTGTCCGGCAGCGAGCGTTTCGCTCTAACTGTTGACATTGTTTTACTTCATGACACGCCGTTCTATTTGGCTTGGAACAATGAGCTGCTGAGTAATCAGTGCGTCATTCAGCCGCCGACCAAATAATAGATTTACTGCAGCCCTTTGATCGAGATCAATTACTTTGCCTGAAGATCTCTCAGGCAGGATCAATCGAAAATTTTTTGAGAACCGCTTCCATGGGCCATAAGGAACAATCGACCAGTCGCGGGATCCCGCGAGGCCTCCAACGCGACGGTCTCGCCCTGCTGTCCTATGGGTTTCGGCCCTTCTATCTAGGGGCGTCTCTGTGGGCCATCGCGACGGTCACAATCTGGATTTGCGCGATGAACGGCTGGCTCCAGGTGGCGGAAGTCTATGGTCCATCCGTCTGGCACGCGCATGAACTTTTGTTCGGCTTCATGCCGGCAGTTCTGGTCGGATACTTGATGACAACAGTTCCAAACTGGACCGGACGCTTTCCACTGTCAGGCAAGCCGCTTGGTTGCCTCGTCCTCACCTGGATTGCCGGCCGCATCTCCATGCTGATGGTCGCAGACACAACTGCCCTGATCACACTCCTGATCGATTGGATCTTCCTTCCACTCTTCGCGTATTTCTGCGTGAGGGAAGTATGGGTTGCGAGGAGGGTCGCGGATGCGAAGCCAATCCTTTGCCTCACGTCTCTCGCCCTGATCAATGCCGGATTCCACATCGTTGCCATGACAGGAGGGGATGTGGGGGCCTGGGCGCGGGCAGGCCTTTCAGTCTATGTCCTGTTGATCACGGCGACCGCGAGCAAGCTCATCCCGAGCTTTACAAACAACTGGCTTGCCCAGGCAGGCAGGCCACGCCTCGCCCCCGGAAATCGCGTGATCGATCGTTTCGTCCTTATTGCCACTCTCATTGCTGCGACGGCCTGGACCTTTGAGCTGGCCGGCCCACTCACGGCAATCTTGGCACTTGTGGCAGCCGGCTCGCACTTCGTCCGCGCAAGTAGATGGTTCAGGCCAATCATCCTACGATCGTCCATGATCGCAGCGATGCAGGTCTGCTACGGCTTCATCCCTCTCGGCCTGCTGGGAATTGCGGCAACCGCGCTCGATATACTCGGCCCGCTCGCTGCAATGCATCTTCTTGCTATCGGAGCCGTCACCGGAATGATGATTGCGATCATGAATCGTTCGATCCGGCTTCATACGGGTCGAGATGAAAAGTTCTCTTGGTGTCAACGGCTGTCCGTCCCACTCTTGCTGCTCGCAGCAAGCGGCCGCACCGCAGCCGACATCGTTCCGGGATACTATGGGGCACTTATCGCAACGTCTGGCCTTTTCTGGATTGCCGCCCTTGTATGCTTTCTAAGCGACAATGCAGTTCTCCTGTGCCACGTTCAGCGGCAACAAGGTCGTCAGGCCTCACCGCCAACTCGGATCAACATGCGATAGGCACGCTTTGACGCATCGAGATTGCCCACCCATTGGTGACCGCGTTTTTCCAACTCGGCGCCAAGAAAGCGCGACTCTTCTGAAAACACGGCGAAAAGCACTTCGCCCGGCTCCATAAGCTCGATAAGCGAGAGAACTTTCTCCATAGGAGCCGGTGGCTCCTGTTCAGTGAGATCGATCCTCCACAACGGATCGGGCCAAGCAGCGGCTTCTTCGGCACCCAACGATACGAGGACCGTTGGCGATGCCTCGGCAGCCGGGATAAACAGAACCTCCCACTCGCCGCCATCCAACTCCTTGAGCTCGGCCGAATAACCACGGCGCGCCATGACGCTTAACAGCGGCACTGGGCGAAAGGTCGCAAGCAGACGCAAGCCTTCCCCTGGCTTTAACGACTGAACTGCATCCATGATTGCGGGAAATGGCTCACCTCCGTCACGAAGGATGGGCCGGACGTCGAGTTCTTTGAAACTGGCTGTTGTCGACACTTGACCTCCCAATTTTCAACTTCACCTGTCTGATCACGATGAACCGGCATGGGAGCGACCGCTATCGCCCGATCGCTCCCATGCAGTTCAATGACCACCACCGCAGTTGCAGTTGCAGCCTTCGTGCTTCTTCCGGCGAATGCGGACTTCCCATATCTCCGGACCACGGGAAAGGTATTCCCACCCGAACATCCCATCATAATGCATCTCGAGATGGTAGTAGAGCGGAACCGGATCATGATCGACGGTCAGGATCAACTGGTAATCCGGAAGCAGTGAATTCAACATTCCGAATATACGGGGATGCCTTTCCACGCGCGGAATCTCGCGCACGTCGAGCTTGAGAATATGATCTTCAACAACAGTCATTCGCTGGCTTTCTTCAATGCAAGTTGCGGGAGTCGCATGCAGCGTAAGCTGCACCGCAGGATACTGAAGCACCGACGCCTAGGCTTCGTTGTGCTGTAACAAGCAAAACCAGGAAAGCAGTGTTCCTGTTTGCCTTTCGACAACGAAGCGATGGCACCTGGCACTATCGTTAGGGCACCGAACCGGAGCGATACAATGAACACAGAGATTATCCGCCGTTATGGCGAAAGCCGCCTGCCCCGTTACACAAGTTATCCGACGGCGCCCCGCTTCTCGCCCAGTATTGGAGCAGGCACCTATCGTGATTGGCTGGCGAACATCCCCAAAAGCGAACCGGTGTCGCTTTACCTTCACGTGCCCTTCTGTCGATCCATGTGCTGGTATTGCGGCTGCCACACCACGATCACCCAGAAGGACGCACCGATCCTCGACTATCTGACCGTGCTGAAACAGGAAATCAGGCTGGTAGCAAAAGCCATCGGGCGGCGACAGGATGTCAGCGACATTCACTTCGGCGGCGGCACACCCACGATCATGACGCCGGAGGAGTTCCTCGATCTGACTACCACGCTCACAGCGGCCTTTGGTATTGGCGACGCGACCGAACTGGCGGTGGAAATCGATCCGAGAACGCTTAGCCCCGAAATGTCAGAAGCACTCGGAGAAGCGGGAATGACCCGTGCGAGCCTTGGCGTGCAGAGTTTCGACCCCAAGGTGCAGAAAGCGATCAATCGCATACAGTCGGCAGAGCAGACGGCAACGGCCCTGTCGAACCTGCGCAGGGCTGGAGCCAGAAGCGTCAACTTCGACCTGATCTATGGCTTGCCCCATCAAACCGTAGACTCTGCAATTGAAACTGCGCGCATGGCTGCTGCTATGCGCCCTGAACGCTTTGCCGTCTTCGGTTACGCCCATGTCCCGGCCTTCAAGAAGCACCAACGCCTGATCGACACGGCAGCGCTCGGCGACGCACATGATCGACACGCCCAGGCGGAAGCCATCGCGGCGACGCTGTGCGAAGCCGGATACCGACGGATCGGTCTCGACCATTTTGCGCTTCCTGAGGATCAGCTTTCGATTGCCGCCGATCACCGGGCGCTGCATCGCAACTTCCAGGGATATACGACCGACACTGCGTCGACGCTGATCGGGTTCGGCTCGTCGGCGATCGGACGTCTTGCCGAAGGCTATGCGCAAAACGATGTCGCCATCGGACGATATGCCAGCCTCATTTCTTCCGGGAACTTTGCCACATCGAAAGGCTACCGCCTCACACAGGAGGACCGCGTCCGCGCCTGGATCATCGAACGGTTGATGTGTGACTTTCAGGTGGATTTTACAGCCAAGCCAGATGGCTTTGAACTTCCCGAGGGGAGCTTTGGAAAAGCCAATCTGCTGCTCAAGACCTTGTCGGACGAAGGCATTGTGACCTGGCGTGGCGATGTGCTGAGCGTGGACACACAGCACAGGTTCCTGGTCAGAACGGTAGCGTCCTGCTTTGACGCCTATCTGGGAGAAGCGGGCAGAACACACGCCACCGCGGCCTGAGACAAAACGGCGATAGACGAGAAAGCCCGGTCCGACTGCTCGGTCCGGGCTTTCCCTTTGCGCGATCGCGGATCAGCGAACGAGCGCGCGGTAGATCTGCGGCAGGGCTGCCGGCAGGCGCCGGATATCGGGCACGACGGCATAGCCGTGATGGCCGAAGACGGCGGGCACATAGGTTTTGGCATCCTGATCGACGGTGACGCCGAAGACATGGATGCCACGTCGCCTTGCTTCGCTCACGGCCCGACGCGTGTCTTCAAGCGCAAAACGTCCCTCATAATGATCGACATCATTCGGTTTTCCATCGGTCAGGACAAGAAGCAAGTGCTTGCGATTGGGACGCTCGGCAAGTTTGGCCGTCGCGTGGCGTAGGGCTGCTCCCATGCGGGTATAGTAACCGGGCTTCAGCGCGGCGATGCGATGGCGCACCAAGGCACCCATCGGCTCGTCAAAGTCCTTGATCGTCTCGACGCGCACCCAGTCCCGCCGTCTCGACGTGAAGCTCAAGATAGAATGCATGTCGCCGCAGGCAGCCAGCCCTTCGGCCAGAACCAGAAGCGCCTCCTTCTCGACATCGAGTACCCGGCGGTCGTTGAACCAGGCGTCGGTCGACAGCGAGACGTCGACCAGCAGGGTCACCGCAAGATCATGGGCCTGCGGCCGGCTTGCCAGGTGGATGCGGTCGGAGCATTCACCGCTCGCAGCAAGCTCGGTGCGGCTGCGCACGACCGCATCGAGATCGAGATCGGCACCGTCGATCTGTGCACGCAGCATCTCATGGCGCGGACGCATCGCTTCGAACTGGCGACGCACACGGCGGATCATCGCCTTCATCTCGGATGACTGGGCCGGCGCCATGTCTCGTTCGCAAGCCGGACCGGCAAAGACCCGGCAGTGGTCCTTCAGATAGACCCCGCGTCTGTAGTCCCATTCCGGATAGGTCCGTTCCGCCTCGATCGCGGAATGGATGAGCGCTTCGGGCGGCAGGTCCAAGTCGAACCGAAATTTCGCGGCAGGCCGGCCCTTGCGTTCTCCAAGCACCATCTCGTCGAGTTCGTCGGCGGCTGACGCATCGTGATCGTCGCTGTCGTCGGCGGGACGGTCGACATTGACCATCTCGGCCATGGCAAGGATCTTCTCGAAGCGGTTGAGGATGAAGGAACTGCGCTCACCCTTGGCGGCAGAGTCCTTCTCACGGATCGCCACATGGCGTCCGGCCGCCTGCGCATCCGCCTGGCTGGAGCCGACCGGCTGGTCTAATTCCTGGCGACCGGCCCATTCCTCCCTAAGAACTGCCTGCGGCCAGAGTGGCACGGGCAACATCGGCAGATAGCCCGCAGGTGCCTGCATAGGCATTTCATTACCTGCAGAGAGCGGGGCAAGCCCCGCGCCACGGCGCAGGAGATCAATGATGCAGTCCTCCAGCAGCCCCTCAACCCGAGGCAGCGAGCCGCGGCGGCGCTCCGACAGAAGGGCGCGGCAAAGCCGACTATAACGATCGACCAGACCGGGGAAGGTCTCCAGGACCTGTGCTTCAAGCGCCGACGCCGCGTCCAAAAGTGCAAGATCTGCCTTGAGGGGATCAGTCTCGGTCATCGGTTGAAGCGGCATCACGGCCATGGCGGCGGCCAGCCAGACATAAAGGTCAAGATTGAGCGACTGCTCCGGCATGAGATCCAAGACTGGGGGCAACATCACGCTAGCTTCGTCCCGCGCCGGATGAATGAGCTTTTCTTCGCCCAGCCCCATGCGTTGCCGGAACTTCAGCCGGTGTTGCGAGGTCTTGCCCCGCGCCGGTACCAGTTGAACCGTCCGTTCACCGCCGAAGCCACGAAAGCAGACAGAGAGTACCGGAAGCACGTCCTCCAGCAGGACAGCCGCTTCGGGGTAACGCGGCCAGGTGCGGGTATCACCTGCCAGCCTGTGCCAGGCGCGCCCGACCGTCTCCTCAAGCTCCAGAAAGTCCAGCATGACATTCTCCTAGCGGATGACCGCCTGTGCCAGTTCAAGGAGTGCGGTACGCACGTCAGGTTCGTCGGTCAGCGGCTCTATCATGGCGGCACGAACGGCGTCCCGTGGCGCAAGACCGGCATCGATGAGGCTCGCGCAGTAAACCAGCAGACGCGTCGAGACGCCCTCCTCCAGGTCATGACCTTTCAATGCCCGCAGCCGCCGCGCCAGTTCGACCAATGGCTCTACAGCCGTGGCAGGCAGTCCACTTTCTGCCGAGACAACCTCGATCTCCCTCGCCTTGGGCAGGAAGTCGAACTCGATGGCGACAAAACGCTGGCGAGTCGAGGGCTTCAACGCTTTGAGGAGGCTTTGATAGCCAGGATTGTAGGAGACAACGAGCATGAAGGCCGGCGGCGCTTCAAGCTCTTCCCCTGTCCGCTCCAATGGCAGGATGCGCCGGTCGTCGGTGAGCGGGTGGAGCACGACGGCGACATCCTTGCGCGCCTCGACCACCTCGTCGAGATAGCACACACCGCCCTCACGGACCGCCCGGGTCAGCGGTCCGTCGACCCAGACCGTCTCACCTCCCTTCAAAAGAAAACGGCCAGTGAGATCGGCAGCCGCCAGATCGTCGTGGCAGGAGACGGTGGTCAGCGGCAAGCCAAGCTTTTGCGCCATATGACTGACGAACCGGGTCTTTCCGCAGCCTGTCGGTCCTTTGAGGAGAAGCGGCAACTGCCGCGTCCAGGCTGTCTCGAAGAGAGTGCATTCGTTGCCGGCTGGAGAATAGGCCGGGATATCCGGCTGAATGTTGCGGGCGATGATATTCATGTTCCTGATCCTCAAAATTGGGGAGAGCCCCGCCGCTTTTTGAAACAGCGGGGCCGCTGTTTCACTCGGCAGGCTCGACATAGCCGCCGAAGGCAGGCTCTTTTTCCTTGCCCGGCATCAACACGGCCCAGACGAACATCAGGGCCGAGACCAAAACGACCGCACCGGAGCCGAGACGCACCCAGTAGAACAGCGCCAACTGGTCCTGGACGGCCATGTAGCTTTCACCCAGCACGCGCTGGAGATGCACCTGCAGAACACCTGCGAAGGTGAGCGCAAAGGTCATTACCGACATGGCCGTGCACATCATCCAGAAGCTCGCGATCGACAGCCACTGGTTATAGGGCTGGCGGCCGCGCATTTCCGGGATGGCATAGGCCATGATCGCAAGATTGAGCATGACATAGGCGCCGAAGAACGCGAGGTGTCCGTGGGCTGCCGTCACCTGCGTGCCGTGAGTGTAGTAGTTGATCGAGGACAGTGTGTGCAGGAAGCCCCAGACGCCGGCACCGAAGAAGGCCATGACCGAGCAGCCGATCGACCACAGAAGAGCTGCCTTGTTCGGATGCTTGCGACCGGCCTTCCAAGTCATCACGAAGGTGAAGATGACCATGGTGAAGAAGGGCGCGACTTCAAGCGTCGAGAACAGCGACCCAATCCACTGCCAGTAGCCGGGCGCGCCGATCCAATAGTAGTGATGGCCCGTGCCGAGAATGCCGGAGAACAGCGCCAGCCCGATGATGACATAGAGCCACTTCTCGACCACTTCGCGGTCGATGCCGTTGAGCTTGATCATCAGGAAGGCGAGCACCGAGGCCATGATCAGCTCCCATACGCCTTCGACCCAGAGGTGGACGACATACCACCAGTACATCTTGTCGAGTGCCAGGTTCGTTGGGTTGTAGAAGGCAAAGAGGAAGAAGATCGCCACACCCCACAGACCGAAGATCAGGATGTTGGTGACGACAGTCTTGCGACCCTTCAGCGATGTCATGGTGACGTTGAGCAGCAACATCAATGCAACAATGACAATGCCGATCTTGATGATGAAGGGCTGCTCGAGAAACTCGCGCCCCTCATGAATGCCGAAGAGATAACCGACGACCGCGGCGGCAGCGGCAATGAGGAAGATCCAGAACTGCGCGACAGCAAGCTTTGGGCTGTAAAGCTCGGTTTCCGCTTCTTCCGGCAGCAGATAATAGGTCGCGCCCATGAAGCCCATCAACAACCAGACGATCAGGGCGTTGGTGTGGATCATACGGACGATGTTAAAAGGGAGGAGCTCGGAGAGCGTATTGGGCAGAACGTAGATCGTACCCGCGACGACCCCAAACAGGACCTGGGCGATAAAGAGGCCGAGCGCACCGTAAAAATACAGCATCGCGACCTTCTGGCTTTGATATTTCATTTTGTGTCTCCTTGGGTCACGAAGGGCTCAGCCAGCCTCGTTCGGCGGCCAGTTCTGCGTCTTGATTTTGCTGGTCCATTCGAGGAAGTCTGCGAGATCGTTGATCTCTTCGTCGGTCAGATTGAATTGCGGCATCTGGCGGCGACCTTCGACACCAGAGGGCTGTGCCGCCATCCAAGAACGAAGCGTCTCGCGTGCACCGTCACGATCGTCCTGGCCACCCCAGCGGGTCCAGACATTGCCGAGTTCGGGCGCGAAGTAGGCGCCTTCACCCAAGATCGAGTGGCAGTTGATACAGGCGTTCTTTTCCCAGATATGCTTGCCGCGCGCGACGCTGTCGGTCAGCGTCGATTCATCTGTTGAAGTAGTGCGGATGTAGTAATGGCTGTGGGCGGTGAGCCCCACGAAGATCGCAAAAAAGAAAATGGAGCCGCCATAGAAGACGTTGCGCGCTCCGGTCTTGGTCAGGCGCTCTGCCATGCCCTTGTCCTTCCGTCTGCCAGGCTTGAAAGGCCCGACCTGGTTTCCCCGCCTCGAAGGCTTCGGCGATCCCCTCGCCGGCTCTGCGGGATATTCTTTTCATAGACAGTGATCGGAGTTGTTCTTTGCGCTTTGGCAAGCAACGGCGCGAATGTTCAGCCCAAAAGAAGGACCACCAGCGACCGAGACAGGGCGGCGATCAGAATGATGCTCAACCAGCAGATGAGCGCAATCCGCATGGGATGATGTGCGCCCCTGAGTTCGAGGAAGTCGAGCACCACAAGCCGTCCCTTGGCAAAGGCAATCGCAAGAACGGCGGCAATCGGTACGATCGTTGGACCGGCGAGCGCCGTAACAATCGTGCCACCAATTGCGAAGGTTATCAGCATGGCGAGCACACCCACCAAATCCTCGTGCTGTCTGCGGGTCATGAGAAGCCTCACGCAAGATAGAGAATGGGAAAGATGACCAGCCAGACGAGGTCGATCACGTGCCAGAGTGTGGCGATCAGAACCAAGTTTTCCCGTGCCGGGCGCCAGGCGACGAGAAGAAGCGCAATGGCACCGAAGAAGACATGCAGGAGATGAAAGCCGGTAATGATGAAATAGAGCTCGAAGAAGGTGTCGAGCGTTGCATCGTGGGCGTAGCGAACCTCACCCCAGTATTCGAAGAGCTTGACCGCCACGAAGCAGAAGCCGAGGAGGGCTGCAATCGTCAACGGCCGTTTCACCGCCTCGAGATCAAGCCGATTTCGCATCGCCACGGCGACAAAGTACCCGCTAACCAGCAGGACAAGCGTGTTCGCGCCGGCGATCCCCGGCCTTAAATGCAGACGCGCCAGTTCGAAGGCTTCTGCATCGAAGGTCGAGACGACGAGGAAGCCAAGGATCAGGATGCCGAAAGCGATCAACTCGCTCCACACCAGGATCCAGAGCAGCAGGTGGTCGTCCTTTGCCTCCTGCTGGAGGCTCGTTTGCATGGCCATCGTCAGTTCTCCCGTTGATCGGGGTCGTTTCTAGAGAAAAATCCGAAGCGCTCTTTGTGGGAGCGCAAAGAAGACTGACGAAAGACAAGGCAGAGTGCTCCCAGAACAGAAGGGCCAGAACAGAAGGGAATGACTGAAATGACGGATGCACAGATCGGCCTTGTCGTTGCGACACCTGTCATCATGGGCTTTGCCCTGATGCTGAAGCGCATGGGGGTACTCCAGGGCGGGGGCACTCTAGCCGCCGTTCTGACTTCGCTTGCCATCGGCGTCATCCTGTTCATCGGCCAATAAGGGAAAAACCATGGAAACGACTGGATCCAGCCTGACGGCCTCCGAGGTCAGGGCGCTTGAGGACAAGCACCGCGATCTTCTCATTCTCTGCTTGAAGCTGGAGGAGTTGGCCGCGGACTTCGACACAGGTGAGATTCCACCTGGTATCCAAAAGGTTGCCAAGCACATCGAACCGTTGGTCGCAGCCGCCCACACTCTGGAAGAGCAAAAGTTCTACCCCGACCTCGAGCTGCATGCCGGCTCCTGCTTCGGCTCTCTTCTTCTCGATCAGGTCAAGTCCGAACATCGCGTCGACCGTCGCGCGGCCCGTGAGCTATCTCTCACTTTGGCCGCTGTTGCTCGCAAACGATGCAGACTGAGCCTGGAAACGGTGGCCCATATGGTTCGCGGTTTTCAGGAAGCTGTCCGGCGCCATATCACTGCGGAGCAGATGCTGCTGCAGCAGCTTCTAAACGTGGAACCCGAAACGCAGGTGTTCCCAACATGACCCAGATCGTTCTTGCGCTTGTAGCCTTCTTGTTGTTGCATTCGGTGCCGGCCATACCAGCCATCCGGGGAAGGCTAACCGCAGCGCTTGGATTACGGCTCTACCTTCTAGTCTATTCGACAACATCCGTAGCACTCCTGATATGGGTCCTGCATGCCGCTTGGAACACCGAGTATGTAGAGATCTGGCGGCCGGATTCCCGGAGCATCCTCGCCAATCTCGTGTTGTCGCCACTCGGGCTCTTTCTGGTCACGGCAGGCCTAATCAGTCCCAATCCCGCATCTATCAGCTTCATGACAGGTACTACACCTGGCGCGATTACAACTCTCACCCGCCATCCGGTCTTGTGGGGATTTTTACTCTGGTCTCTCGGCCACCTCGCAGCAAACGGTGATACCAGATCGCTCCTTGTCTTCGGTGGCCTCGGTCTGTTTTCTGCTGTCGGTATCCTTGTCGCGGAAAAGCGCGCGAGACGCAGGATGGGAGAAGACTGGTTACCAGTCGAGAGATCAACATCCATATTTCCGTTGATCGCCCTGCTCTCCGGACGCGCCAAGCTGCGTCTGGATGGACATCTGGTAGCCGGGCTCGCCGTGACGCTGCTTGTCACACTCTGGCTGCTCGCGGGAGGCCATGCCGCCCTGTTTGGCGCAGATCCGATTCTCGCGCTCGACATCTGAGAACGATTCCAGCCGGTAATTCCACACACTACTTGCTCTACGTCAAACATCCGCGCGCGGACGGCTATAACATGAGTAAATAAATCAATTTTCGGAGAGCATGATGCCCAACACCTTGAAACAGGTCAGCGAGACGAATATCATTGAGGCCGACGCGGCAGGCCATGCAACAACCCGTCGCACTTTATGCGCTGGCATCGCAGCGACCCTTGCCCTTCCCTTCCTCAACACACGGGCACGCGCTTCCTCCCTCGACCAACTCGTCCTCTTCGGCCCTCCTGCCGGACCATCGATCACGCTGGCCTATGCGGTTGGCAAAGGCCTGCTGCGCAACGTCGCAGATAAGGTGGAGTTTAGGGTCTGGCGCACGCCCGATGAAATGCGGGCGGGCCTGTCGTCCGGATCCATGAGAGCCGTAGTCATGCCGACAACGGCGGCGGCAAATCTCCATACGCGCGGACTTGGCCTGAAACTGGCCAGCGTAATGACCAATGGCCTTCTCTATATGGTATCGCGCAACGATAAGATCGCGGCTTTCGCCGATCTCGAAGGTCAAAGCGTAACCGTGCCATTTCCCAATGACACGCCGGAACTTGTCTTCGATGCGGCGCTTGCCCACCATCGAATGACCGGCAAGGTCAAGGTAGAGCGGGCCGGCACGCCAATCGAAGCCGTTCAGATGCTGCTCGCAGGGCGTATCGACACGGCGCTACTGCCCGAACCGGCAGTCTCTGCCGCCATCTTCAAGGCCAGTACAGGTGGTCAGGCGCTTCACCGCGTCATCGACATGCAGAAGGAATGGGGTATGGTCACCGCAAGTACGCCGGTCATGCCCCAGGCAGGTCTCGCCCTGACGCAAAACTTCCTGGACGATCATCCGGAACAGGCGACCGCGCTTCTTGCGGGACTTGCACGGGCAGCAGTCGAGGTGAACGCCAATCCGGCAGCGGCTGCGAGCCAGGCCGCGTCGGCACTTGAACTCCCATGGCCTGTGCTGCAGGCGTCGATCCCCTATTCGAACCTCGTCGCCATTGCCGCGCGTGATGCGCACGGACCGATCGAGACCCTGCTCAAAGCCGTGGCACAGAGGCATCCCGAGATGGTGGGCGGTCGCATGCCGGACGCGTCACTTTATCTGTAGGGCGGGATCATCATGGGCCTAGCTTATCGTGCGGGAAGGGTGGCGCGCTTTCTCTGGTCCGGCTGGGCGGGTCTCGGCGGCCTTGCTGTCTTTGCCGCCGTTTGGCAGCTCGGAGCCGAAGCCTATGGCAGCTTCGTGTTGCCAGCACCGGCCGAGACGATCCAGACCCTGTTCAAGCTGGCGGCATATCCCGACAACCGTATGTTGGTGCTGTCAACGAGCCTGAGGGCGCTCGCCGGCTTTTCACTCGCCGCCGTGTTCGGAACGATGGCAGGCGTGGTGGCCGGATATCATCCGGCGATCATGCGCCTTGCGCGTCCGCAGGTGACCTTGCTGATCGGCGTCCCGCCGATCGCATGGATCGTCCTTCTGATGATCTGGTTCGGCATGGGGGCCGGAACGGTTATTGCCACCGCAGCTATCGCCGCCTTGCCGCTTGTCTTTGTGGGTGCAGCCGAGGGCATCCAGACACGAGACCGGAGATTGGAAGACATGGCCCGTATGGCCGGCCTGTCGTGGCTGGCCCGCCTGTTTCAGATATCCCTACGGCAAATGCTTCATGCGTTATTTCCTGCTTTGGTCATGGCACTGGGCACGGCTTTCAAGGCAGCAGTCATGGCCGAGTTGCTGGCCAATGCCGGCGGTATAGGAGGCGCGCTCGCCAATGCCCGTTCCGCACTCGATGTGGAAGCAGCTCTTGCGTGGATCCTCCTGTCGGTCATTGCGCTGATCAGTGTCGAATATGGAATTGTTCAGCCACTGCGCGCCGAAGCCGAGGCATGGCGGGAAGCCGCCCAACCCTGGGGCGTACGCCGATGACCCTCCTCCAGCTCAAAGCCGTGGGGCACGTCTATCTCGGCCGCCCCGTTCTCGAACAGGTCACTCTGCAGGTCAGCCAGGGGGAAATGGTCGCGCTGGTCGGACCGTCCGGTTGCGGCAAGAGCACGCTTGCCCAGATCGCCGCCGGGCTGATTATCCCCCGCCACGGCCAAGTCGAGCGAGGCTATGCGCGCTGCGCTTTCGTCTTTCAGGAACCGCGCCTCCTCCCATGGGCGACGGTCGAAGCCAACGTGGCACTCAGCCTATCTGGCCTCCCCGTGGCGCGGTCCGAGCGAAGGGTAAGAATTGCAGCGGCCTGTGATCGCGTATCGCTGGAAGAGAGCGACTGGCAAAAGTTTCCATCGCAGTTGTCGGGTGGCATGCGCCAGCGCACGGCGCTTGCCCGTGCTCTTGTCGCCGACCCCGACTTCCTCTACTTCGACGAGCCCTTCACCGCACTCGATGCCGCCTTGCGAAGGCGGATGCAGGATCTCGTCGTCGCCACGGCCTCAGACAGCGGCAAGGGCGGGCTCTTCATCACCCATGACATCCATGAAGCGCTGCGGATCTGCCACCGGATCGCGGTTCTCGACCGCTACGGCCATGGAATTCTCGACTGCGTCTCTGTTCCCGAGACACCGGGGCATCGCAGTGAGGAAATGATTTTCGAGACGGCACGAAGGCTCATTTCCGATCATCCGCTGTTTGCCGTCGTTGAAGAACATGACGAGCGGAGGCTGGCATGAGTGTGCTTCCAGCCATACGCATGCTTCCCTCGGCCGATCTTGCCAGGGCCATGTCCGCCGAAGGCCTCAGACTGATGTTTCCACTTGCCGCCTTGCATGCTGCGCTGTGGCCCTTTCTTTGGGTCGTGGTTTGGTCTCTCGATCTACCTTTTGCCGTTTCCTCCCTTCCCCGCCACTGGCACGCCCAGGAAATGCTGGTCGGCTCCTTCGGAGGCGCGCTTTTTGGCTTCCTGACCTCTGCCCTACCGGAATGGACGGACACGCAACGCCTCAGTGGACGCCCCCTGTTCTTGGCTGCAGGTCTTTGGGCCGGTGCCCGCTTGCTGGGCTTCTTCGCCGTCGAGAACGGATGGCTGCTTGGCCTCGTGTTCGATCAGGCGTGGATGCTGTGCCTGCTTACCTATGCGCTACGCCTGTCCTGGATCAAGAAAAGCACCGGTCTCCTGGGTTTCATCCTGTTCGTCACCACCTTTGCGGCGGCTGCGGCTCTACTGCGGATCGCGATTGCCTTGGAAGCCTCCGACCTGTCGGACCGCGCAATCAGAATTCTTGGGCTCTCGCTTCTAGGCCTGCTGGGTCTCGCCCTTGCCCGCATCACCGTCCCAGTGACCAATCTGATCCTTGATCCGACGGAAAAGACCTCGCCCTACAGACCGCATCCGGGCCGGGTCCATCTCTCAGCGGGGTTGACCATGCTGGTGATCGTGGCAGAGGCAGCCACGCTCTCGGACGCCGTGCGCGGCTATCTGATGTTGGCTGCCGGTGCAGCCTTTCTCGATCGGGTTGCCGAGGGGTTTGTGGGGCGCGAAGGCTTTTCCTTCGAACTTGGCGGTCTTTGGCTGTCGAGTGCGCTGGCTGGCACCGGCCTTCTCATCTGCGGCCTTAGCCTCATTGGCCTGCCTCTGCCCTGGCTGGGTGGGCTGCATCTGGCGCTGATGGGCGGGCTAGGTCTCGGCGTCCTGCAGGTGTTGTCGATTGCAGGCCTGCTCCATACCGGTCAACCGCTGCGCTTTTCGAAGACAACCCGGATGGCGATCCAGCTTCTGGTCCTGTCGGTGCTTCTCCGGATCCTCCCGGAATTCGCGCCGTCCCTCTCCCTGCCCTTCGGCGCTTACGGTCTGACCTCTGCGCTGTTTTCGCTCTCATTTCTCCTTTGGGCCAAGGCCTATATTCCTCTGCTCTGGTCACCGGAAACGGTCGATCAGGAAAGGTGCTGACATGACCAAATTTCCAGGCCCGTCCATCCCACAGCGTCTCCTGTCTGGAGGCTTCCGCCTGTTCTTTCCAGGCAGCGCGCTTTTGGCCGCCGTCTCCATCGCTATCTGGGTCCCGTGGTTCCTCGGCTTCATGGATGTTCCGACCCTCTTGCCCCCGGTTGCCTGGCACCAGCACGAGCTCCTATTCGGCTTTGTCCCGGCCGTGATAGCAGGGTTTCTTCTCACCGCCGTGCCGAACTGGACCGGCAGGCCCGGTTTGACGGGCATACCGCTTCTGGCGCTGTTTCTTCTCTGGATCGCCGGGCGGCTGACGATCAGTTTTTCAGAATGGACCGGCATGCTCGGCGCGACACTCGTTGCGCTGGCCTTCCTGCCAGTGCTCGCCATCTTCGTTCTGAAAGAACTTGTCGCTGCCTCGAACCGACGCAACTACAAGATCGTCGCCGTTCTCGCGCTCCTGAGCGCCGCTCAGGTGCTTTTCCATCACGAGATCGAGCGCTACGGTCGCGTCGAAATGGCCGATCGTCTGGCGCTGTCTGCGATCCTCATCCTCATCTCTCTGGTTGCAGGGCGCATTATTCCGGCATTTACCGGCAACTGGCTGAAGGCGAACAATCCAGGGCAGTTGCCGCAGAGTTTCGCCCCTTTCGATCTCGCCGTGATGATCCTTGGAAGCCTTTCACTGGCGATGTGGATCGCTGTCGGCGGCGGCCTTGAAAGCCTCCGGTTTCCCTCGGGGCTGCTGATGTTTGTCGCCAGCCTTGCTCATCTCGTGCGACAGGCAAGATGGTGCCCCGAGCGCACGCTCGGGGAGCCCCTCGTGACGATCCTGCATGTCGGCTATCTCTTCATTCCCTTAGGCTTTTTGCTGACCGGCCTGTCGATGCTGTTGGACCACTCCGGCTTCGCCGCGGCAGGCATCCATGCCTGGACGACAGGTGGGGTCGGGGTCGTGACGCTGGCGGTGATGACCCGCGCCACGAGAGGCCATACGGGCCAGGCTTTGACGTCCCCGCACTCAACAACCTGGCTCATCTATGCACCAATCATCCTCTCGGCACTGCTGAGGATCCTGGTCGCAATTTGGCCGCAGCACACCATGCTGCTATTGCCGATCGGAGGCCTTGCCTGGATCGTGGCATTCCTGGGTTACGTGGTCTTCTACATGCCGTTGATAGCGCGAAAGGGATAGGAGGGAGCCATGAGCGCCCTCACCCTCTCCACTCCGGTATCAAGGGTGCATCCGTCAACCCGAGCAGATCCACGGCACGAGCCGCAATATGGGCGACGAGATCCTCCACGCTCGCTGGATTGCGGTAGAAAGAGGGGACCGGCGGCATCACCACGGCCCCCATCTCGGTCACCGCGACCATATTGCGCAAGTGCGCGAGATGCAGCGGCGTTTCGCGGGCAAGGAGAACCAGCCTGCGACGCTCCTTGAGCTGCACATCGGCCGCCCGGGTGAGGAGGTTATCGGTGATCCCAGTCGCGATGGCGGCAAGAGACCGCATCGAACAAGGGGCGACGATCATACCGGCCGTGCGGAACGATCCGCTGGCAATCGATGCACCGATATCGCTTTCCGAATGGAAATGGGTGGCGAGCCCGATCAGCCGCCCCATCGCCTCGTTGCCCGCCTCATGTGCGATTGTCCGGCGCGCCGCTGACGTGACGACGAGATGCAGTTCCACATTATCTATGGCGGCCAGGAGCCGACCGACCTGAAGACCGATCGCCGCCCCCGAAGCGCCTGACATGCCGAGAATGACGCGCCGCATCATGGCTCACCTGCCCTTGTGTTGAGGGATCCAAGTCCAAGTTCGCCCCAGATCGCATCGACGCGCGCCGAGACCTCCGGCGTCATTTGCAGCACGTGACCCCATTCCCGATCGGTTTCTGCGCCAAACTTGTTGGTGGCATCGAGACCGAGCTTCCCACCAAGCCCAGGTTTAGCAGAGGCAAAATCGAGATAGTCGATGGGTGTATTGTCCACCACCACCAGATCGCGGGAGGCGTCGAACCGCGTGGAAATCGCCCAGATGACATCGCTCCAGTTTCTGACGTCGACGTCGGGATCCACCACGATGATGAGCTTGGTATAGCTGAATTGCGGCAGCATCGACCAAAGCCCGAGCATGATCCGACGCGCTTGCCCTGGATAGCGCTTGTCGATCGAGACGACGATCGCCCGGTAGGAGCAGGCTTCTGGAGGCAGATAGAGATCAATGATCTCCGGAAACTGGCGCTTGACGATGGGAAGGAAGAGGGCATTCATCGCCTCTCCAAGCACCGAAGGCTCGTCTGGTGGACGGCCGGTGAAGGTCGAGAGGTAAACAGGATCCTGCCGCATCGTCATCGCCCTCAAGGTCATGACGGGAAACGGCTCGACGGAATTGTAGTAGCCCGTGTGGTCGCCATAGGGACCCTCAAGTGCGGTGTCCGCGATCGAAACGGTCCCCTCCAGAACGATTTCTGCAGTGGCTGGAATATCAAGGGGCTGGGTGAGCGCCCGTACCACGCGGCTGCGCTTTCCTCTGAGCACACCGGCGAACGAAAGCTCGCTCATTGTCTCCGGCAGCGGCATGACGGCGGAGAGGATTGTTTGTGGATCAGCGCCGATTACGACCGCAATGGGCATATCCTGCCCCACCGCCTGCCACTGCCGGAAGTGTTTTGCAGCACCACGATGGGCAAGCCAGCGCGTGATCAATCGCTTGCGATCCAGCGCTTGCAGCCGGTAGACGCCGACATTGACATCCCTGGGGTCGGAGGGCGATGCGGTGACGACAAGCCCCCAGGTGATCAGCGGTGCCGGTTCGCCGGGCCAGCACCACTGGATCGGCAGTCGGTTGAGATCAACGGCCTCGCCTTCGAACACGATATCCTGGCATTCGGCGTGAGACACCCTGCGGCATCCCAGCGCCATGGCGGAGCGAAGCACAGGCAGCTTCTTCAGGGCATCCCGGAGCGACGCCGGCGGCCTCGGTTCGCGCAATTCGGCCAGAAGGTCCGCGAGATCGCCAATCTTGCCGCCAGGGATGCCATAGCCAAGTTCGATCCGCTCGCGCGTGCCGAACAGATTGGCAAGCAGCGGTATCTCTGACACTGCACCGTCCGACCGGACCGGGCGCTCAAAGAGCAAGGCCGGGCCTCCCTCTGCCAGGACGCGCCTGTGGATTTCGGTTACCTCATGAACAAGGCTCACCGGCTGCGCGACGCGGAGAAGCCGTCCCTGCCTTTCCAGTTCGGTCATGAAAGATTGAAGACCGTCGTAGCGACGAGGCGGTGCGTTCTGTGTCATGCGGACCGCTATGACCTGTGAATTCGGTTGCGTCTTTGCGCTGGAGCAATCTGGATTGTCGGCCGTTCCCATAGGCTTGCGACGGTTCAAACCATCAAAATTGGCGCAATGCAGATAACATCCATTCTGGCTCTCCCGCTGAAAGCCGTGCCGCTCATGCCTCTCGTGTCAATTGAGCTCGTGGCAAGTCGCCTCTTCAAGCTCCTGCTCTCGGCTCATGGCGACATGTTCGAGCGCCTTGGCACATACAAGAGCAACCGCTTTTCATTTGCTCCAACTGATCTGCCCCTCATCTTCCTGATCGAGCCCGACCTGCCTCGTCTCAAGGTGGTGCGCCAAGGCGAGACCTTCACGGCGGATGCGGGTGTCGAGGCCCCGCTCGTCATGCTGCTGGCGCTCCTCGAGGGGCGTTGCGATGCTGATGCACTGTTCTTTTCCCGCGACCTGCGCGTGATCGGGGACATGGAGGCCATGCTTGCGATGAGAAGCGCCCTCGATGACTGCGATATCGACCTTCCGCGTGATCTCGCGCGGATAGGGGGACCTGCCGCGCCCATCGTTCACAGGTTGGTCGAGGGAATACGACGCCAGTCGCTGAAGGAGATACAGTGATGGAACTGATCTGTCCGGCGGGAACGCCAGCCGCCTTTCGTGAAGCCGTCGATGCAGGCGCTGACGCAGTCTATTGCGGCTTCCGCGACGAGACCAATGCCCGCAATTTCCCCGGCCTCAATTTCAGCCGGGACGAACTGCACGACGCAATTGTCTATGCCCGCATGAAAGGCTGCATGACATTTGTCGCCCTCAACACCTTCATGCGGGCTGGCGACGAAGAGATCTGGTATAGCGCGGCGGCCGACGCGGTAAGGCTCGGTGCCGATGCGCTGATCCTGGCCGATTTCGGCCTCATGGCCCATGTCAGGGAACGCTATCCAGAGCAGCGCTTGCATGTTTCGGTCCAGGCGTCTGCTTCCAATCCCGAAGCGATCAATTTTCTCGTCGAAGCCTTCGACGCAAAACGGGTCGTCTTGCCGAGAACGCTGACGATCGGCGACATTGCCCGCATTGGTCGCAAGGTCAAATGCGAGATCGAGGTCTTTGTTTTCGGCGGGCTTTGCGTCATGGCCGAGGGACGCTGCTCGCTCTCCTCCTACGCCACCGGCAAATCGCCCAACATGAACGGCGTCTGCTCCCCGGCGAGCCATGTGCGGTACCGACAGGACGGCTCCGACATGGTGTCGGAGCTCGGCACTTATACGATCAACCGGTTCAGCCATGGGGAGGCCGCCGGCTATCCCACACTGTGCAAGGGACGCTTCGACATCGGCGATGCCCGTGGCTACGCCTTCGAAGACCCCGTGTCCCTCGATGTCATGGGCGAAATCGAAGCCTTGAAGGATGCCGGCGTCTCCGCCTTAAAAATTGAAGGACGCCAGCGCGGCAAAGCCTATGTTGCCGAAGTCGTGTCGACGCTGCGCCAAGCGCTCGCAACCGCCCCCTCAGGGCGTGCCCCCCTGTTGGCCCGGCTGAGAGCGCTGAGCGAAGGACAGAAGACCACGGTCGGCGCCTATGAGAAGCGCTGGAGATGAGCATGACTGAACTGACACTGGGGCCCGTATACTATCTCTGGGACGGCCCAAAGTGGCGCGATTTCTATTTGCGGATCGCAGACGAAGCGCCGGTGGATCGCGTCATCCTTGGTGAGACCGTGTGCTCCAAACGTCAGCACTTCATCGAACCCTACCTCGCGGACGTGGTGGAACGGCTGGAACGGGCGGGAAAGTCAGTGGCCTTTTCGTCGCTTGCGCTCGTCACTCTGGAGCGCGAGGGCCGTATCGTGAAAGACCTGATCGAGACATCGGACCACCCCATCGAGGTCAACGATCTCTCCGCAATCGGCCTAATCAAGGGCCGCCGACACCTCGTCGGTCCCTTGGTCAACGTCTATAACGGTCCAACCGCACGCCTGATGGCACAACGCGGGGCAGACCGCATCTGTCTTGCGCCCGAACTGCCCTTCAGCTCGATCGCCAGGATCGCCGCTGACGCGCCGGATGTAGCTCTCGAAGTCATGGTATTTGGTCGTATGCCACTTGCCATATCGGCTCGCTGCGCCCATGCCCGTTCCAAGGGCAGGATCAAGGACAATTGCCAGTTCGTCTGTGGCGAAGAGCCGGACGGCCTGTCAATCAAGACACTCGATCGCCAATCATTCCTGGTGCTCAATGGCGTGCAGACAATGTCGCATACGTGCCAACTCCTGCTCAACGAACTGAAGGAGTTGCAGGAAGCCGGGGTCAACGCCTTCCGTCTCTCACCACAGGACTGCGACATGGCGCGCATCGCCGTCATCTTCCAGGAAACGCTGTCGGGCAGCATGGAACCCGAAGAGGCCGCCGCTTTGATAGGGTATACTTATCCCACCGCCAACTTCTCCAACGGATTTCATCACGCGCGAGAGGGAGCGGCCTGGGTATCGCGGGCGAAAAACAAAGCCAACGCGCCCTGACGCACGAGGGGATACGAGCACATCTTGTTTGCGAAAGCGCAACGACCGGACCTGCGTTCCTCACCATAGTCGGCACCACAGCGATAACAGGTGAAGCGCAAGTAAGGTGAACTTGATGGAACTTAACGCAAGCCAGACGGTCGGAAAGATCGCGACCTCCCTGCCCGGTGCAGCCGCACTTTTCCGTCGTCACGGCATCAGCTTCTGCTGCGGTGGCTCTGATAGCATCGAGGCCGCGGCCGAAGCCGCAGGACTCTCGCCGGAAACCCTGGTGGACGAATTGCAGGGCCTTGTCGACGCCGCGTCGACAGAAGCACCGGATGGAACTGTTGATCTGATCAATCATATCAGGACACGCTACCACGACACCCACCGCGCGGAACTCATCTCGCTGATCCCTCTCGCGGCCAAGGTCGAACGGGTGCATGGCGATCACCCCGATGCACCAATCGGCCTGGCAAACCTCCTCGAGCGTATCCAAAGCGACCTCCACAGCCACATGCATCGCGAGGAGCTCATGCTCTTCCCGCTCATGGAACGCGGCGACCATCAAGCTCTGACGAGACCCATCGAACAGATGCGCCACGAACATGACGTAGAGGCCGGGCATCTGGCAGAACTCGAGCACGTGACAGGCGGATTTCATCTGCCGGACGGCGCATGCAATTCATGGCGCGCGCTTTACGCAGGGGCGAAGAAATTCGCCGACGATCTGGTCCAGCACATGCATCTGGAAAATGAAGTCCTCTTTCCACGCTTTACCGGCGGGACCCTCTAAAACAAACCTATCGAGGATGAGGGATCATGCGGAAGAACCGAAAGCCGGACCGAGGTATAGACCGCGACAGGTTTCATTCTCCAGTCGTTTTTAGATCGCGGCGTGAGCGAGCCTGTGACACCATCTGCGACATGCATGAATGCGTAATCAGTGGCTGCGCCGGACCCGAGACGGTCGCCTATCTCATGGAACGACTGCTGTCACTTGATCCTCGATATACAGGCGGCAGGCGATGATCGGCCCGTCATGCCATCCGCTCAATTGCGCCTGGAGTTTGCGCGTAAATGTGCAGTCCGCGCTTCAAATCCCCATCAAACCTGCGTTGGATTGACGCACGCTGAGGTTTATTTGTTCGACGCTTGGCATTCGTCAAACCGAGCCAGAATGCGTTAGGCGGGTTTTTACCTCATCACCTCAATTCTCGCTAAAATCACATCGTATCATGATGTTACGATATTCGGCATGATGCCCCAGCTCAGGACAACCTGTAAGATGCGCATCACCGACTTTTCAATCAGCAAACGCCTCTGGCTTGCGATCATGATCCCCCTGGTTGCAGCACTCACCCTTGCCTCGATGGAGTTTCTAAGCTCTTGGGGTTCCTACCAGCAGATGCAGACCGTGGTCAAAGTGAGCGAGAACATCGCGGCGATGGGCGAGCTGATCCACGTCCTTCAGGGAGAGCGCGGGCAGAGCGCTGGATACATCGGATCAAAGGGAAGTGCGGACAAGCAGCCGCTTGTGACAGCGCGTCAATCGACGGATGTGGCTCTGGCAAAATTGCCGGATCTCGCTGATGCCTTGGCGGAATTCGAAAACACAGAGCTCAACCGTCGCTGGAGCTTCGCTCAGGACACATTGAAAAGCCTCGCCGACACCAGGCGATCCATCGACAATCTGTCAATCACCGGAAAACAGTCCTTCGACTTCTATAGCGGCCTAATCGGTGAGCTCTCGGGCCTCGCCTCGGAACTGTCCCTCCAGGGTGTCGGGTCGAGGATCGCGGCCGAAATGATCGCCTATAACCTGCTCATGCAGGCAAAGGAGATCGCAGGCCAGGAACGCGCTACCGGCAACGGTTTCATCACGTCCGGGGATATCGACCCCGAGCGCATTGCTCCCTTTGCCCGCATGGCTGGCGCGCAGAATGTGTTGATCGATAACTTCCTCGCCCTGCAACAGAAGGAACGGCAATCCGCCTACGCTTCGCACCTATCCATTCCAGCGTCGCAGGAGATCGAAACTACAAGGTCGACCTTGATTGGGATGGGTCCAACAGCGGCCAGTGATTTGAGTGCTGATCGCTGGTTTGCAGCCGCTAGTCAGCGCATTGACGCAATGAAGGCTCTGGAAACGGCAAGCCTTGAACGCCTCGGCAGCGAGGCTCGCGCCATCGCCGCAGGCGCATTCACTCGCCTCGGAACGGTTCTGCTCCTTTGTGTCGCTGGAGCAGTTCTGGTCATCGCTTCGTCGATGCTCCTGGCACGCACCATCAGCCATCCACTGAAGGCGCTCGTACTGTCAATGCGCAGATTGGCGGAGGGGCACCTTGAGACAACGGGGCAGTCTGCCGACCGGAAGGACGAAGTCGGAGACATGGTCAAAGCGGTGGAAGTCTTCCGGCTCTCTGCGATCCGCAATCGCGAACTGGAGCTTGAGGCAGAGCGTGCGCGCGAACAGGCCGAACGCGACCGAGTTGACATGCAAATCGCAGCAGAGGCAGAGGCCGAAGCGCGTATGAACAAGGCGACGGGCACGCTTGCCCAGGCCTTGAGGAAACTTGCTGCTGGCGACCTTCTTTGCGAGGTGACCCAGGCTTTCGCGCCGCAGTTCGAAGACCTTCGCCATGACTTCAATCGCTCGGTGGTGCAGTTGCGGCAAGCGCTGGTTGGTGTTGGCCAATCGGTCACGACCGTCACCGGTGGAGCATCCGAAGTTTCTTCAGCATCGGATGACCTGTCGAAGCGCACCGAGCAGCAGGCCGCCTCGCTTGAAGAGACGGCCGCTGCACTGGAACAGATCACAGCAAATGTGACAGCCACGTCCAGACGCTCAGATTTGGCCCGCAGCGTGACGAAGCGCGCACGCGAAAGGGCAAATCGATCAGGTGAAGTGGTACGAAACGCCGTGGCGGCGATGGACAAGATAGAACAGGCATCGAGCCAGATCAGCCAAATTATCGATGTGATCGACCAGATTGCCTTCCAGACAAACCTGCTCGCTCTCAACGCGGGCGTCGAGGCAGCCCGCGCCGGCGAGGCCGGCAAGGGGTTTGCCGTGGTTGCGCAGGAAGTCCGGGAGCTGGCACAACGTTCGGCACAGGCAGCCCGCGAAATCTCGGGACTGATCGGTAATTCTGAACTGGCTGTTCGCCAGGGGGTCGAGCTGGTCTCCGAGACCGGTACCGGACTGGCCGAGATTGACGAGCTGGTGCAGGAAGCAGCAAGCCATGTGGATGCCATCGCCATTGCAGCCCAGGAACAGGCGGTCGGCCTTTCGCAGGTCAATGTGGCGGTGAACCATCTGGATCAATCGACACAACAGAACGCGGCCATGGTGGAAGAGATGAACGCTGCTGGCGCAGCCTTAGCCAGCGAAAGCGCCACTCTTCAGAGCCTGCTTCTTGGCTTCCGTTTGACCTCACCTTCCGACGGCAACATCGTGCCAGGAAGGATGAGGGCCTGAGTCGATGGAGGGATGGACGACACGGCGGTGCGCAGCCGACATTCATGGCGTTCGTAGTTCCCCGCGCGGGCTCTATCTTGCAGATGCCATCAAACTTCTGCTCGAGCGATCCCGCGGGCCATCGCGGCGATGAGGTCGGTTCTGGTGACGATACCGATGAGTTTGCCGTATTCCAGAATGGGTACGGCATCGACATCTGTATCGCCCATCAAAGGCAACAAGGCTCCGAGCGGCGTGTTCGCAATAGCCCGAGGGACCGTGACACTCATGATGTCGATTGCCAGGATTGGTTTATCCCTTTCGGGGTCGATCAGTCTTCGCAGAGCGGGGATGAGACCTCGATCAAGACGAAGTGCGTCTTCTCTTGCGCGGCTGATGAGGTGCATCTGGAAGATAATGCCTAGAAACCGCTGTCTATCGTCGACCACGGGTAGCGATGTAAAACGATGACGCCGGAAGAGATCCGCGACTGTGCCCAAATCCGTGTTTGCCTTCACCGTGATCAGGTTCGAGGACATGATGGCGCCCGCAGTTGGAGTGCCGGTCTGGTGCGCGGCCGCCTGGAGCTCCGCTGCACCGATAAGGCGTGCCAGATCTTCAACGCCGAGATTGAATGACTGTCGATAGCGTTGAAGGATGTCGCTTAGCTCAGCCTCGGAAAGGCCCAGCCGTTCAACCGCGATCCGATCAGCGGTGCCATGCCTGTTCTGCTGGTCGAATTGACGAAATGGATAGCGACGCCCTGTGAGCCTGGCATAGGCGATCGCAATCAGGACGAGGCTTGCAGTGCCCGTCGCAATTGGCGCAAGCGCGAACCAGAAACCGAGACGCTCCACGGCCTCCGGGCTCATGGCAGCCGTCATGGCGACGGCTCCTGCCGGCGGATGAACTGCCCGCAGCATGAACGTCACAAAGATCGCAAGAGCGACGGCAACGGCGATCCGTAACGTCGGCTCGGGAATGAACAGCGAGATTGCCACGCCAACAAGAGCCGCGACAGTATTGCCGATGACTGCAGACCATGGCTGAGCAAGCGGACTGTTGGGAACAGCAAACAGGAGAACAGCACTCGCGCCCAGCGGTGCGACAAGGTAGAGGCCATTTTCGAGATCAACGCCGGGAGACAGCAAGAAATAGCCGGTCAGCCAAAGCCCGATGAAAGCTCCAAGGCCAGCCCGCAGAGCCTCCATTGGAGCCGTGCCAGCCACTGCCGGCCCAAATGAACGTAAGAACTGCAATTGAATATTCCCGATCGATCGAAAGCACAAACTTTCAGCAAATGATCAGAATTTCAACCGGCCACCAGCGCTCCGAGCCACCGTAATTCGAAGATGTGGCCATATCCCGTCCATGGGACAGGTTTAAGGGCCAATTCCGCTCCTTAGAAGCTGTGTGACCTCGCGCTATTGACATGATGAGCTCAGCCTTGAATCCTTGGGGCGGATGCCCTGCTTTCAGTGATGCTCATCCGTAGTGCTCTTGAAGGGATCAAAACTGGCGACACTCTTTGATCGCGCGACAACGCGCGCTCATCTAGCACGCGCACAGGAGATCGTCCCGTCGTGAAGACATCACTCGTTTAGACGAACAGCCAAACGCCCCATGAGATCCATTCGTTCGTGAAAAATCGCTACGATAAGAGCGGGCGCATGGTCTCGAGGCAGACAGAAGATGTAATGATGCTGGCAGCGCGCCATCCGCAGCGCCGGATAGAGCACGCTTAGATCCTTGAAGGGAGCTTTGCCTGCGGCAATGTTCTCCATTCCTCGCTCCAAAGCCAAGATGTAGTGGCGTACTTGGACGGCACTCCATTGTGCCCGTGTGTAACGGATTACCGAGCGAAGATCGGATTCTGCCGCTGCGGTCAGGATGTAAGCTGTCAAGCGTGACCCTCGGCAATCTCCTCGTCTAGGATCTCACCTACGGTTTTGGTCGACAGTTTTCCGGCGAGCCCGTCACTGATGCGCGTGTTGATCAACGTCTTTAATTCGTCCCAGGCCCGTTCTCCCTCGACGTCGCCGGGAAACAGGCGCTCAAGTGCATATTCCTTGATTGTCTTGCCCTGCAGAGCGGCCAGCGCTTTGAGGCTTTGATGCTGTTTGTCCGTTATGTCGATCGTCAAGCGGCTCATCTCACGTACTCCCAAAGTTACAGACCCACATTAGCACATATGTAGTAATGGGGCCAACTTTGGAAATGCGCAGATTTGTCAAGACAAGAACACCGATGGCACTTAAGATCGCTGAGACCCGTTTCCCCCAGGTTGGTCAAGCTTCGGTATCGGGCACTTCCTGTGAGGAAACGTCCTTCGGGACAGACGGATTGCCCTCGGTGCGATCGCGGTGAAGGGCCGCTCTTGCCAGCAGAATGAGGGTGATCGGGGTTGTCAGGGTGACGAAGATGCCGATCAGGATCTCGTGCAGGACGGCTCTCGATCCGACGATCGAGAAATAGAGGATCGAAGCCAGCATGATCGACCCGACGCCCCAACTGGTGCCGAGCGTCGGCGCATGGATGCGCTCGTAGAAGGTCGGCAGGCGCAAGAGACCAATTGCGCCGAGTAGCGTCAGCGCGGAGCCAATGACCAGGAAGGCGGAGACTGCAATCACCACCCACAGCGGGAGATCGGCGACAGGCATCGTCATTCAATCACCTCCCCTCGCATGAGGAACTTGGCGAGGGCAACCGTTGCCACGAAGCCGAGCATGCCGATCACCAGGGCTGCCTCGAAATAGACAGTCCGTCCACTTCCGATGGCAAAGGTGACAAGCAAGAGCATGGCGATCACGTAAGACGCGTCGAGGGCGAGGATGCGGTCCTGGGCGCGCGGGCCGATGAAAACGCGCACGATCGCGATCATCAGCGCAACGGCCAGGAGCAGTTTCGAGATCGAGACAGCGGTGAAGAGAATGATGGCGCTCATTCGATGATCTCCAGCAGCAGGCTTTCATAACGATGCTTGATATTCGTCACCCATTCCTCCTCGTCGATGAGGTCGAGAACGTGGATCAGCACGGTCTTGCGGCGTGCGTCATAGGCAAGCCAGGCCGAGCCCGGCGTGCTGGTCAGGATGACCGCCATGATGGCAAGGGCTGTCGGATGTTCGATGTCGAGCGGAACCGTGATGAAGCCGGCCGTGTGTTTCTGCCCCTTGCCGCGCAGGAGCAGAAGGGCGACGGCCGCATTAGAGCGAATGATGTCGACAAAGACGCGCCAGAAGAGCTTGGGCAGTAGGTGCCACTTCTTCACCTGCGGCTTGTCGGGCCTGAGCGATGCCATGGCCCACCCGCCGAAGACCGCGACGACCGATCCGAGGATGAGGTGGCCGAGTGTGAAATCGTTCAGTAGCAGCCACATCACGAGCAAGGACAAGCTGAGGAGCGGATGGGGGATCATGGCGCACCTCCCGCCTCTTGCGCCTCAGACACGCGGGGGTCACCGACCACCGAGGCGTTGCGCACCGCGTCGATATAGGCGGATGGATTGGCGAGCGTCCTGATCGTCGTGTCCATGTAGGTCATGGCCGGGCCCGCCTGGACGGTCAGGACGAGTGTCAGCGACAGCAACATCATGACCGGCACGAGTTCGACGACCAGCACGCGCGGTACGGCGCCTTCGATCGACCCCCAGAAGGTGCGGATGCCGGCGCGGGTCATCGAGATCAGGGCAGCAATGCCCGAGAAGATGACAAGCACAATCAAGGTCCAGACGGCGAGATCGGGCGTCTGACCGATCGATCCGGTGCCCATCATCGCCGACAGCATGGCGAATTTGGAGATGAAGCCTGAGAGTGGCGGCAGACCGGCCAGCAGAATGCCGCAGGCGGCAAAGCAGATGCCGAGGATCGCCATGGTGCCCGGCATGGTCGTGCCGTTGCCATCCTCGATATCGGCTTCCTCTCCGTCACCATACGCCTCCATGGTGACGGCAAGGACGTTGGCGCCGGCATCCTGTCCTCGCTCCACCAGCTCGATCAGCATGAAGAAGGCGCTGATGGTCAGGGTGGAGCTGACGAGATAGAGCAGCGCGCCGGACGACACGACACCATCGTTGATGCCCAGCACCATCAGAAGCGTGCCGGAGGAGACGAGGACTGAATAGCCGGCAAGCCGACCAAGTGCCTGGGAGGCGAGCACGCCAATGGTCCCGAACACGAGTGTCGCCATTCCGCCGATCAGCAGCACTTCGGCGCCGAAGCCTGCCGATGGACCATCGCCGAAGAGAAGCATGGTGAGGCGCAGGATGACATAGATGCCGACCTTGCTGAGGATTGCAAACATGCCGGCGACCGGCGCGGAGGCGGCACTGTAAGCTGTCGGCAGCCAGAAGCAGAGCGGCCACATGCCGACTTTGATGAGAAAAGCCACCCCAAGCACGGCTGCACCCGCCTCCATCAGGATCAGCCGATCCGGCTCCATCTCCGGCATGCGCAGGGCAAGATCTGCCATGTTGAGCGTGCCGGCCGTGCCATAGACGAGGCTTACCCCGATGAGGAAGAACAGAGCCGCGACGAGATTGACGGCGATGTAATGCAGTCCAGACTTGACGCGCAGCGTTCCTGTTCCGTGCAGCAGCAAGCCATAGGAAGCGGCGAGCATGACTTCGAAGAAGACGAAGAGATTGAAGAGGTCGCCGGTCAGCAGCGCGCCGTTGACGCCCGCCAGCAGAAGCTGGAACAGGCTGTGGAAATGGGCACCCACGGCATGCCATTTGGCGAGAGAGAAAACCAATGCTGCAAGCGCGAGGATCGATGTCAGCAACAGCATCATCGCCGACAGGCCGTCGATGACCAGAACAATGCCGAAGGGGGCAGCCCAATTGCCGAGCAGATAGACATTGTCAAAGCCGTTCGGACCGCTCTCGATCGCGAACAACAGGACGGCGTTCGCCAGCAGCAGGATGACCCCAGCAAGGCTGACGATTGCCTTGGCTGTTCTGTTGCGCTCGTCGATGAACAGCAGGAGGGCGGCTGTCACCATCGGTATCAAGATCGGCGTAACGATCAGGTGGTGGCTCCAGGCAATCATGGCTACTCGTTCCTCCCATCGACATGGTCATTGCCGGTCAGGCCGCGGGCGGCGAGCAGCACGACGAGGAAGAGCGCGGTGGTCGCAAAGCCGATGACGATGGCGGTGAGAACCAGTGCCTGCGGAACAGGATCGGTGAGTGTCGTCGACACCACCCCATCCTCAAGGATCGGCGGCATGTTGCTCTTGACGCCACCGACGCCGAAGATGAACAGGTTGACGGCGTAGGAGAGCATCGACAATCCGATGATCACCTGAAAGGTGCGCGGACGCAGGATGAGCCAGACGCCGCAGGTGGTCATCAGACCAATGGCCAGGGACAGGATGATTTCCATCAGCGTTTTTCTCCCTTGGCTTCCTGGGCTCTCAGGCGGTTGATGCGGATCGACTGGTGGGCGAGCGCCACCAGGATGAGGACCGTTGCGCCGACCACGAGCAGGAAAACACCGAGATCGAAGAGCAAGGCGGATGCCGCCGGCACCTTGCCGATGAGCGGGATCTCCAGATAGCGGAAGTGCGAGGTGAGGAACGGATGGCCAAGCAGCCAGGCCCCGATCCCTGTCGCCGCAGCGATCAGGATCCCGGCACCCATCCAGCGCAGTGGCAGGATGCGAATGCGATCCTCCGCCCAGCGCGTACCACCCGCCAGATATTGCAGGAGGAAAGCGATAGACAGCGTGAGGCCTGCCGAGAAGCCGCCGCCCGGCATGTCGTGGCCCCGCATGAACAGATAGACGGCAAAGGTGATGATGACAGGGAAGAGCCACTGCATGAGCACCGAAGGCACCAGCAGATAGTCGCGCATCATGTCACCCGGCGAGCGCTCCGGCTGGTCGGCATCGAAACGGTTCTGGGTCAACTGCTGCTCGGGCAGTTCCATGCTGTCCTCGGCGGGCCGGAAGCGGCGCAGCAGGCCATAGACCGTCAGGCCGACAATGCCGAGAACGGCGATTTCCCCGAAGGTGTCGAAGGCGCGGAAGTCGACGAGGATCACGTTGACGACATTGCGACCGCCACCCTCCGTATAGGCATTCTGCAGGAAGTAGCTCGCGATGGCATCGGGCACCGGCATCGTCATGACCGTGAAGGCGACAACCGACATGCCGACACCGCAGACGATCGCAATCGCCAGATCGCGGAAGCGGCGGAAGCGGCTCCGCAGGGTCATCACCTCGCCGATCCCGGGTGAGCGCTTGGGCAGCCAGCGCAGGCCAAGAAGGATCAGGACGGTCGTGACGATCTCGACGAGCAACTGGGTGATGGCAAGGTCGGGCGCCGACAGCCAGACGAAGGTCATGCAAACGATCAAGCCCACCCCGCCCAGCATGATCAGTGATGCCAGGCGATGATATTTGGCGGACACGGCGGCCCCGATCGCCAGCGCCATGCCGACCAGCCAGATGAGCGCGAAGGCCGGATCAACCGCCGAGAAGACGACGGGTCTGCGCTCGAAGCCAGAGAGATAAAGCGGCAGGGTTGCGGCAAGGAAGCCGGTGACGACAATCCATCTGAGCTGCGGCTGCAGATTGCGGGTTCCGAGCCGGCTCTCCGCAAGGCGCGCCCAGCGCCAGGAAACGGTGACCAAAACGCGTTCAAACAGACGCTGCCCTTTAAGTCGGCGCAAGTAGGGCGGACCGTCCTCGCAGCGTGAGAGGTAGTCCCGCATAGCCATGTAGAGGAGGAAGCCGCCGACAAGAGCGACGAGGCTCATCAGGAGCGGGACATTGAACCCATGCCAGATACTGAGGCTGTATTCCGGCGTCCGCTGGCCAAGCACGCTTTCGACAGCTGTCTGCAGAAAAGGCCCGATCGACACCGCAGGGACAATGCCGACCACAAGGCAAACGACAACCAGGACTTCGATCGGAACACGCATCCAGCGCGGTGGCTCATGCGGCGTTTCCTTGGGCAGTGCTACCGGTGGCGGCCCGAAGAAGACGGTGTGAACGAAACGCAGCGAATAGACGACGCTGAAGATGCCGGCCAGTGTTGCGACATAGGGAAGGACCACGTCGAGCGTGGAGTCGGCGTGGGTTTCGACGGCTTCCGCGAAGAACATCTCCTTCGACAGAAAGCCATTGAGGAGCGGCACGCCGGCCATGGCGGCGCTCGCGACCATGGCAAGCGTCGCGGTTGCCGGCAGAAAGCGGTAGAGGCCGCTTAGCCGCTGCATGTCCCGCGTACCCGTTTCGTGATCGATAATGCCGGCCGCCATGAAGAGCGAGGCCTTGAACGTCGCGTGATTGAGCATGTGGAAGATCGCCGCGACCGTCGACAGCGGGCTACCAAGGCTCAGAAGCGTCGTGATCAGGCCGAGATGGCTGATCGTCGAATAGGCGAGCAAGCCTTTGAGGTCGCGCTGGAACATGGCCAGGAAGGCGCCGAGCAGAAGGGTCGAGATGCCGGCGAGGCCGACGAGGATGAACCATTCATAGGTGCCCGATAACACCGGCCAGAATCG
Organism: Allorhizobium pseudoryzae; assembly: GCF_011046245.1. Lineage (NCBI taxonomy): Bacteria > Pseudomonadati > Pseudomonadota > Alphaproteobacteria > Hyphomicrobiales > Rhizobiaceae > Affinirhizobium > Affinirhizobium pseudoryzae. Next base: position 116,103 of record NZ_CP049243.1, on the reverse strand, counting down.
AACGAGCAGGAAGACGCCCGCCTTCACCATGGTTGCGGAATGGAGGAAGGCTGAAACGGGCGTCGGAGCCGCCATCGCATTCGGCAGCCAGAAATGGAAGGGAAACTGGGCGCTCTTGGTCAGCGCGCCAAGGAGGATGAAAATCAGGGTCGGCAGATAGAGCGGATGCTCGCGGATGAGCTGACCAGAGGCGAGGATCTTGTCGAGGTCATAGCTGCCAACGATCTTGCCGAGCAGCAACATGCCAATCAGCAGGCAGAAACCACCAATACCCGTGATCGTCAGCGCCATGCGGGCACCATCGCGGGCCGTGGCACTCGTGTGCCAGTAGCTGATCAGCAGGAACGAGAAGATGCTGGTGAGTTCCCAGAAGATCGACAACAGGATGACGTTTCCGGAGACGATGATGCCCAGCATCGCGCCCATGAAGGCCAGCAAGAACGAGAAGAATCGCGGAATGGGGTCGTCCTTGCCCATGTAATAGCGGGCATAGAGGATGACGAGAAAGCCGATGGAGGTGACCAGCATGGTAAAGATCCAGGCGAAACCATCCAGTCTCAAAGCGAAATCAATCCCGAACTGCGGCAGCCACTCTGCGTTGAACCGCAGCACGCCGTTGTGGGTGACGAAGGGATAGGCTGATGCCGAAAGGATCAGGGTCAGGAGCGTAGTGGTGCCTGCGACAAAGACCGGCAGGTCGCGGGAAGTCGTCTTCAGAATGAAGGCCGAGGCGACGCTCCCCACAAACGGGAGAACAAGGACCAGCAGCAAGAGGATCGAAGCATCGAGCGTTATCCCAAATCCAGTTCCTTTCAATGATGAGACCGAGAAATATGCCTCGGACTAGAAATTAAAGAAATTCGACCTAAATGGGCGACATCACCCAATGTAGGCAAGTTCAGGCATGGATCAACCCCAAACCGAACCCGTATTTTCGCCAGCACTGTGTCGCGCGGCCCGCGGCTACCTAGGTTGGACGCAAGAAGACCTGGCAACCCAATCGCGTGTTTCCCGCAGCACGATCCGTGATTTCGAAGGTCAGCGTCACGGCTTGCATCGATCGACAGAAGCGCAACTGAAGCTGGCCTTCGAGAAGGCAGGCCTGCGTTTTACCAACACGCATGGTTGCCCAGGCCTCCATGAAACAGCCACCACGGTTTGAGTTAATGCGGGCCTACCTCAGATAGGCCCGCATCAATGGCTTCACGCAGCCTGTTCTTCGGCCGCGACCACCGCAAGGCGTGTCTTCCTTCGGCTCCGCCAGTCTCCGAGGAACAGCAGGATGGGGGCCGCGATGAAGACCGAGGACGATGCCGCAATGAAGATGCCGAACACCATGGGCACGGCAAAACTCTCGACCGCGCTGCCGCCCCAGATCGCCATGGGCAGCATGGCAAGGAAGGCGGTCGCCGAGGTGTAGATGCTTCGGGCAAGCGTTTCGTTGATCGAGAGATTGATCAGGTCGCGGAAGGGCATGGTCTTGTAGAGGCGCATGTTCTCGCGCATCCGGTCGTAGACCACCACCTTGTCATTGACCGAGTAGCCCACCAGCGTGAGCAGGGCTGCGATCGCCGTCAGATTGAAGTCGAGACCCGTCAGCGCGAAGAAGCCGATCGTCTTCGTCACGTCGAGGATGAGCGTGGCGATCGCTCCCACGGCAAAGGGCCAGTCGAACCGGACCCAGATATAGACGAGCATGGCGAGCGACGCGAGGATGACCGAGGTCAGACCGGCAGTCGCCAGTTCGCCGCTCACCTTTGGGCCGACCACTTCGGTGCGTTCGATCTTGGCCGAGGGATCGATCGTCTGGATCGTCTCGCGCACCTTTGAGACCGCATCGGTCTGGGCCTGTTCGCCGCCCGGCTGGCGCTCGAGACGCAGCATGACGTGGTTGCTGTCGCCGAACTCCTGCAAGGCGACTTCGCCCAGGTTCAGGCTCTCGATGCCGGAGCGCAGACCGGAGAGGTCGGCCGGGCCCGATGTAGAGAGTTCAAGCTGGATGCCGCCCTTGAAATCGACGCCGTAGTTGAGGCCCGGCGTGATGAACAGGATGATCGAGGATATCGACAGGAAGGCGGAGACCCCGATGCCGAACAACCGTGCCTTCATGAAATCGATCTTCGTGCCGTCCTTGATCAGCTTGAACGGCAGGAGCGGCTTGATGGCAATCGTCTTCAGCTTGTAGCGGCGGGCGATCGCGACCATGGCGACCCGCACGACCGAGACGGCCGTGAACATCGAGATCGCGATGCCAAGGCCCATGGTGACGGCAAAGCCCCGGACGGGACCGGAGCCGAACCAGAAGAGCAGGACTGTGGCGATCAGCGCCGTGACATTGCTGTCGATGATGGTGGAATAGGCCTTGGCAAAGCCATGGTCGATGGCCGCGAAGGCCCCTCGCCCCTTGCCGACCTCCTCGCGGATACGCTCGTTGATCAGGACGTTTGCATCGACGGCGAGGCCGATGCCGAGCACGATGCCGGCAATGCCCGGCAGAGTGAGCGTGGCCCCGAGCATCGTCAGACCCGCAAAGGTCAGGACGACGTTGAGCGTCAGCGCCAGCACCGCGAGCAGGCCCCAGGTGCCGTAGAGCGCCAGGATGAAGGCAACGACGAGGCCGAAGCCCGCGAGGCCTGACATGATGCCCATTTCGATCGCATCGCTGCCGAGGTCCGCTCCGACCGTGCGTTCTTCGATGACAGTGAGCTTGGCCGGCAAGGCGCCGGCCCGCAGCAAGGCCGCGAGTGTGTTGGCCTCGTCGACCGAGAAGTCTCCGGAAATCTGTCCCGCGCCGCCGGTGATCGGTTCGCGGATGACAGGCGCGCTCAGCACCTTGTCATCAAGCACAATCGCGAAGGGACGGCCGACATTGTCACGGGTGATGCTGGCAAAGCGGTCTGCGCCGACGCCATCGAAGCGGAAGGACACGACGGGCTGGCCGCCCTGGGGGTCGAACTGGACCCGCGCATCGGTGAGCCTGTCGCCGGCAAGGAGGACCGTCGACTGGACGGGATAGGCGCGTCCGTCGTCATCCTGAAGCGTCTCGACACCGGCTGCTCCATGTTCTCCCAGGAGATGGAAGCTCATCTTTGCAGTGGTTCCGAGAAGCGCGCGCAGTCGCGACGGATCCTGTTCGCCGGGAAGCTGGACGAGAACGCGATCGGCGCCAACGCGCTGGATGGTCGGCTCGGCAACACCGACCTGGTCGACGCGCTGGCGAATGACTTCAAGGCTCTGCTCAACCGCCTGGCTCATGCGTGCGGTGATGCCCTGCTCGCTCGGCGCCAGTCTCAGGGTCTCGGCACCGCTGGTGGAGACATCGAGCTCGGGCGCCCCGCTGCCTGTCAGCGTAACCGTCGGGTTGTTCAGAACCGCGAGCGCTTCGGTCGCAACGCTCATCTGCGTGGGAGCGGCGAGGGCCACCACCACGGCGCCGCCTTCGCGACGAATGCTGCGGGTCTGTATGCGGGCTTCCAGAAGGGTCGAACGAACCTCCTGGGTGAGGCTCTGGAGCCATTCGTCTGTCAGCGCCGGGCGGTCGACCTCAAGAACGAGGTGGGAGCCGCCGCGCAGATCGAGGCCGAGCGATACTCGCTCATGCGGCAGCCAGGAGGGAAGTCGGGAAAGGGTCGTATCGGGCAGCACATTCGGCAATGCGACGAGCAAACCCAGCAGGATGACGAGCACGTAGCCCACCACCTTGGAGAGGGAGTTTTTCATTATAGATCCAGTAGGTTGCGACCGCGGCATCCGAGCCGTGGCACAAACGGGTCGAGCCATCGGATCGATGGCGGCGAAACAGTCAGGATGTGTGCTGGATTGGGGGCGCGCGCGACCAGTAAGACTGCGAGGCATTATAGGATAGCGTCGCGGCGACGTGGTTATGGATGAGCTCTCCATGGCGACACATCCACAAGGTCGGGACTTTTGAGCCGAGACAGCTATCGCCGGAGGCCCAGGGCCGCAATTTCGGACGCGCGGACTGTTCAGACGCGGCCAGGGAGCGGCTGTCACCATGGCCGGCCGCAAGCGTCTGCCCGTTGTCGGACCGAGACATGGCACCGGCAGTTGAGAGGCCGGGATGGAAACGGCCGAAGGCGTCGCCGCCGAACAACAACAGCAGCGACGCGAACAGACTTGCGATAACGGACAAGAGGTGGGCCCTATATCGAATTGGCGGGCGAGACCTCAGGTTTTGGTATTCCATGAGCTTCCTTCTTAGGAAGCACTCTCATACTTCGGATCGCTTTTCCACCCACTGTCGATGGGAGGAGCAGGACAAGTATCACTAACGTCGCTTTGGAGAACCTTGGTCCGAGTCAGATGGTGAGAATCGTAAGGTGCACAGCAATCCTAGCGAAGCTCTTGAACAGATACGAACCGTCGACCTGTCATAACTTCGGATGAAAGCCAGCAGATAAACAATGCAGATCAAGCATCTGGCTTATCTGGAATGTCTGAAATGGGGCCAGAAGCGGACTCTCAGATTCTTTCGCGCCATCAACAGAAGCGGACATCTTACATCTGCCCCCTTGATAACGGGCAGCGTGAAGGCGTCTCCGCGCGCGAGCTCGTCGTGCGGCTGTAGGCCTAAAGGAAATTTCGGGACCAAGGCGATCATCGCCTTCACGCGACGCCGGCCATGATCGGCAGAGTTCGCAGGCGGGCGACATCGCGCGCCGGCGGCTCGCCGAAGAGGCGACGATATTCACGGCTGAACTGCGACGGGCTCTCATACCCCACTCGCAAAGCGGCACTCGCCACATCGATGTCTTCGACAAGCATCAGGCTGCGCGCATCCTGCAACCGCAACTGCTTCTGGAACTGGAGTGGTGTCATCGCCGTCACGGCGCGAAAATGTTCGTGAAGGCTGGACGGGCTCATCCCGACTTCCGCAGCGAGCGTCTCTATGCTGAAGCGCTGCCGGAAGTTCTTGCCAATCCAGGCGATTGCACGACCGACCTGGGCAACCCGCCCTTGGCTGGAGGTGACGCTCCGCATCCTGCCACCGTCCGGCCCAGCGAGCAGTCGGTAGAGGATTTCCTGCTCGGCGAGCGGCGCGAGGACCGGAAGTGCTGCCGGATCGTCCAGCAACCGCATCAGACGCAGCACCGCGTCGAGCAGGACAGGATCGGCGTCGGTTACCGTCTTGCCGATCGGCGCAAAGACGCCAACTGGCGGCGGTATGCGATGCGCCAGATCGGCCAGCATCACCGGATCGAATTCGATGAATAGGCAAAGATAGGGGGTGGCCGGCGTGGCCTGGACCACATGGCCGACCACCGGCAGATCATAGGTCACGACCCCATATCGACCGGGGCCATATGTGAATAACTGATCTCCGAGCGAAACCTCCTTTTTCCCCTGCGCAACAAAACAAAGCTGTGGCCGATAGACGTTGGGCATCGGAATCGTCACGGTGGAGGATCGCGCAAGCGTTAGCCGTGCGATCGGCGTTGTGTGAAACCCGTCCGCCGGGACGTGTCGGGCAATGAGTCCAGCGATTTCGTCAATTCTGTCCATACCCAATCATCCCATCTGCAGGGCGCGCACGCAATGTGCACCTCGCCAGTCTCGGAGGATTATGCAGGAATTCCGGTGCATCAGACTCACAGGACGGCACGGCTTACACCATCCTGCCCGAGCAGTGTTTCGGATCACAACAGATCTGGCGGCAAACAGAGACGGAAGCAAGAATAATGAACGACACAATGAAAACGCCGAAGGCAGCGTTGGGAACCTGGGCCTGGGGCGACAGCGGCGAGGCGGGCGCTGGCTATTTCGGCAGCTCCCTGAGCAGCGATGGGCTGGACGACATCGCTAAGGCCGCCCAGACGGCCGGGTTCACCCTGTGGGATACGGCCGTGGTCTACGGCATGGGGCGGTCTGAAACGGTGCTCGGGGAGGTATTGAAACGCTATTCCCGCAGCGACTACCAACTCTCGACCAAGTTTACCCCACAAGCAGCCGGAACCGGCGATGATCCGGTCGCGGAGATGCTCGAACAGAGCCTCGCCCGCCTTGGCACGGACTACATCGACCTTTACTGGATACACAATCCGGCGGATGTAGCGCGGTGGACACCTCGCCTTATTCCGCTGCTCGAGAGCGGGAAGGTCCGGCATGTCGGCGTCTCGAACCATAACCTGGAGGAAATCAAACGCGCCAACCAGATCCTCGAAGAAGCCGGGCATCGGGTCGAGGCCATTCAAAATCACTACAGCCTACTTTATCGCGCCCCCGAGAACGCCGGCCTTCTGGAGTACTGCCGCGACAGAAATATTCCGTTCTTCGCCTATATGGTTCTCGAACAAGGCGCGCTGAGCGGAAAGTACAGTGCCCAAAACCCATTGCCCAGCGGCACCAACCGGGCGGAGGCTTACAACGCCATGCTGCCCCAGTTGCAGTCCCTGTTGGACGGGCTTTGTAATATCGGTCAACGCTATGGGGCGACGGCTTCGGACATCGCAACAGCCTGGGCTCTTGCCAAAGGGGCAACCCCTATCGTCGGCGTTACCAAGCCCCACCATGTCGAGGGCCTGATCCGCACCGCCGCACTGGCGCTTTCAGATGATGAGGTCGCCGAGTTGGAAGTCCTCGCTCAGTCTGCAGGCGTCAACACCCGCGGCTGGTGGGAGAAGGAAATGTGAGACTACGGTAGCCCCTCTGTTGTATCGCGAGGGACAGCATGGACATGCCGGCACGCCAGCGGACCGCACCATCGGCCGCTGGCGGAGACGGCTATTTGTAGCCGGGTCGGGTTCATCCGGCTGGAGACTCGTTCCGCTTGAAATGTTCGCCGGAGACAGCTTTCCACGCCTGTTCGCTGTTTCGCTAATCGGGAACGTCCGCCGTTTGCAAGAAACGATCGATACGACACGAAGCGCCTCATCCCTTGAAACGAGAAGGCTTCTCTCAACGCGGTGGCTGAAGGACCGTGGCGAACAGCACCCGCTTGAATTGCTCGATCGGCTTGGGAGAGCGGTCGACTTTCATCCGCATCATCGCGCCTTCCCAGGAGGCGAGGAGAAATGTCGCAACATCATCGGCGTCAAGGTCACGGCGTATCTCGCCCTGCTCCTGCCCGACCCGCACGACAGCAGCGAAAGCATCCGTAAGCGACCGGCACACCTCGACGAGATGGCTGCGCAGTACTTCGCTATGCTCGGGCATCTCAAGGCTTAAATTTCCGACGAGGCAACCATACCGCCAACCGGCATCTTCCAACCATCTGGTTACCTCGTCAAAATAGGCACGTATCCGGTCGACCGCCGGCAGGCCCTCATCACGCAGCGTCGAGTCCATGATGACCTGCGTCCGATGATGGTAACGGTCGAGGACCACGCTCGCGAAGGCCTCCTTGGATCGGAAATGGTTGGTGAAACAGCCTTGCGGAACACCGGCATCGGCCGTGATTTCGCGCACGCCTGCACCAGAATATCCACGCTCATGCAGCGTCTGCACGCCGGACTCGATGATTCTTTCGCGAAGAGAAGGTCTTGCCATTGCCAATAAATACATTTGTACGTATTGAATTGCAATAACAAATGCGGAGGCGCCCGATCCGCGTCAGGACCCCATGAAGCGAGGACGAAAGATGACCAGAACCGAATACGAGAATGCTGCGATCGAAACTGCCGCGAAAGCACTTGCAGACGCGGGCCCTGTCTATATGGTCAACATGGTGCGCTACCGCGAGGTAGCTCACTATGACGCCGCGAGCGATCTTCCTCCCTGTTCGGGTCGCGAGGCTTATTTTCAGAGGTATGCGCCCGCCTTCAACATGGCCGCACAAGGAGAAGATTTCTCCGTCTTCTGGGTCGGAAACGTTCGTGGCGTTCTGGTCGGGCAGGACGGCGAAGCTTGGGATGACATCGTCATCGTTCGTTATGCGAGCTTTGATGTGCTGCGGAAGATCCTTCAAAACCCGGCCTATGAAGAACAGGCCGCGCCGCACCGGCGTGCCGCGCTCGCGGACTGGAAATTCCTCGTCACGACACAACCCGATCTACCTCGGTGAGCCCCGCTTACTGTCCTCCGAGAGCGCCACCATGGCGCTGAGCAGGCATCATGCTCCGATGCCGGCCGGAGGGGGCAAGAGTCGATATGAATGCGCTTTGCAGACTACTCGAGCAGACCGGCAGGTTTTCGGCAAACGACAGAACATGCGGAAGGACCAATATGACGGCGCAAAGCGGTCATTGTCCTTTGCAGGTCGCATCGAGAGAATTGTCTGGCCGGCGTCTTCGCCTTGAAAGGAATCGAACCGGTGACAGATTGGTCAAATATGTTAAGTGTCTGAAAAACATAGATCGTGGCATAACACTAATCTATTAGAGCCTCCTTGGGAGGAACTATAGTTTGGGGGCTGCCGATAACGACTTGCTCTTCGCTAATCTGGCCTCCAGGCACAAACTGCAAACGGCAAGTCAAGGCTCGTCTACCACCAGATTCCGGGCGAAGTAGGAGGAAAGCGTAGCAATCGTCGCGTAATCCTGAATCTTCTCGGCGATCCGCTTCTGATTCGTTGGCGCAAGACCAACCCCGTGGCTAGCTAAGCGATCTTTCAACATCGCGCCAAACGTGCGCAACACGGCCTCGTAGATTTGCGCTTCATCAGCTTTCAAACGAGGTTTTGCGACGGCGGCATAGGCCATTGTGCTTCGCAGAGGCGAGGTTGTCACGTCGGCAAGGAACCCGCTCTCGGACAACAAGGACTTCATGTCACCCGGCCTGAACGGCACTGCGTCCTCTTCAAATTCCAAGAGAGGATACAATTCATTGACGATGAGGTGCCCTTTAGTGCCAAGCACAGTGTGAGCGGTGGTCAGCGCCGCAGCAATCGCGGTTGGAGAAAGTTCATGCAAGACGTTGGTGATCAGCATAAGATCGACCTGACCGAGCTGGCCCAGGTCGGTAGGAGCCTCTTCTAAGAAGATAAAATCATCTGACTTGGGCATTGTCTCCTGCGCCACCAGACGCGTGGCAACGTTCGGTTCCCAAAAGATCCAACGAAACTTCCTTTTTCCCGGCTGCTGATAAATCTTTCCAAATTCATGGGCCACACGGCATAGCCCACTCCCGTAATCGAGAACGGTGATGAACTCGCCGAAACCCGGATCTAGCCCTTTCATCGTCTCGACCATATGCATTGTCTGATTGTCGGCGAACGGTCCTGGTTTCTCCGCCACAACCTGAAATCCGATATTCTGGAAGATATCCGTATAGATCCGCGCTTCAAGCGCGCTACGAATCGAGCTGGCTTGTTCCAGCAATTCGACGTCGGAGGAATCAAACAGCTGATAGGTTGCCCGAAATTTCTCGGTAGCCTTTTCCAATGAAAAGACACGACGGTGGATTGAGGCTTTCTTTCCCTCATTCTCATATGAAACACCGCGCCGCGATCTCATCGGCTTTACTCGTTCAATGAACAGGGACCGGTCGGCGAATTTCGAAAATATGACGTGCGGATGGTGCGATGTAATAATGAACTGCGAGCCCCTGGATAGCTTCATTCGCCTCATCAGCTTCGAAATGGACGCCGGATGGAGGTTGTTTTCGATCTCGTCGAACAAAAATACACTCGCATCCGAGTAATGCATGATCTGGAGAGTGTTGAAGATGGTCTTTTGGCCTTGGCTCCAGTTCTGGAAGGGGAACAGACCAAAGTCATTATCCATCGTCAGTTCAAGCGTCTGAGACTTGACACGAAGGCCAAGCTGGCAATCGAACATTTCTTCGAAAGCTACGATCAAATCGCTTTCCAGGAAAGTCGCGAGTGGCAACACATGGCTCAGATGAATTGTTTCGAACACCGCTTTGCGATGGTCATAATTTGCCAACCATTCCGCCTCGTTGAAGGGGTCGCCCTCCACGTAGGATCGGTACGCTTTGATCAGATCGACCCAGAACCGCAGAGGAATTAGCCGCTTTTCGTCGCGGCTTTGCGTGTAGTCTGACCGTCGGTCAAAGAATATCTGACCTGCGAAGCTGAGGTTGTTCCAAGGCTCTATGCGGACAATTGCGGGCTGAACTTCTGCCAAGGTTGTCTCGAGCGTGTATCCCGAATACATCGCCTTGCGGCCTTCTTCGCTGACCAAGCCGTCCAGTGCGCGAATAAGAAATGACTTTCCCGCGCCGTTCTCACCGCAGATGACGTTGATCGCGCCCGTTGGCGTCATAAATTCATCAGGCGTAGCAAACCCGAATGACGAGCTTTTTCCGGACGTGGCGACCGTCAGGGACTTGACGTAGCTTTTTGCCATTAGACATACCCTAAAATCATGCAACCCACTCAATGTCCTGAAATTTCTAGAATATTCAATAGTGGGACTAGGTAATCTCTGCAGCCACCCTCAAGTGGTGGCGAAACCTTTGTCCGTGCTGCCAGGTATTGGCGGCGCTTCACGGTAAGCCCCGATAGCCAAAACTTGTGCCCACACGAAAATGCCACGGGACGGCACCCAAATCATGAAAATATCCGGCGACATTAGCCCATCTCCCGTATAATGATCGCTCTAGTAGTAGAGGGGGTGCTTCGCAATGGATTTCATTACTGCTCATTTCTCCGAAATCGTGTCGGTTATCGTTGGGTTGATCGGCGGTGGCACGATTGGTTCTCTGGTGACCTTCAAATTCGTAGGGGGCCAGAAAGCGTCCAGCGGCGGAAGCAATGTGAACCAATCGGGCTCGAAGGCAGGCGGTGATATCGTCGGCGGCAACAAGTCCAGCAGGTAACCGGTAAGGCCTAACGTGCTACCAGCAGTCGTAACGCAGTCAAACGCTTCTGCCGGCGGTGATATCGTCGCTGGAAATAAGACTATCCACTACAACTACCCAGTCGTGGCGTCGAGAATTGAGGCCCTGATGCTCGGGCTCGCCAAAGAGATTGAGACGAAGCAAGAGGTGAAGGGCATCATCGACAGTTTGCAATTCTATTTCAAGCAGATAGCTCCTGATGGGATTGCAGGCTTAGAAGCCAAGCTTAACCACGCCGGTCGTAGCGGGGAAATCTATATCGCGTACGAGAAGAAGGAGTTATTCGTGAAACTCCTCGACAAATATTCGCTCTATGAATCTGCCCAAAAGATCTTCGCTTACCTATTAGCCAAAGTCGAACACGAATTCAATTTTGCCGTTCACCCTCAGGTCACCTATTGCGACGCTCTCCAAATTAACCATCTAATAAGCGCTAAGATCGTGGAGCCCATTGTCGCCGAATGCGGCATTGGTCCTTTGGATGTCAACCATAACGTAGCTATGGGCATGGTCTATTGGCTCGCCGAGCAGTGCTTTGTAAGGTGGCACTGATGGTTCAGCTTTCTTTCGAACCAGCGCTCGACCCGTACCACACGATGTTTCGCGCGCTTCGTCTCATGCCCATTATTGAGACTGTCGGCAGGCTCGAACGCGACCACGTCCGAATACTAGATTTTTTCTTGGTTTTCCCGTTCAAGCTTCCCGATCTTCGCTTGAAGCCTGAGCACCGTCGCTTTCGGGCCCTTGGCAAGCGATATGCCGCACAGAAGCCTTACGCCGAGCAACCTGAGAGCGGCCAGTTGATCAAACGGATGGCTCCGATTTCGGACGCCGCATATCAAAGCCTGGCTGCGAAAGGTTTTATCGACGGCAGTGAGTATGACGCTGGATGGGTCAAGCCTACGGAGCGCTGGATGCCGGACATCCTGGCTGAGAAAATAGTCGCGGCCAACACTATTCAGCAGGATTTGATGGATTTATTGGCCACGCTCGCTCGAGAATACGACTTAGGCGGCGAGAACGGCCTAAAGCACCGTTCCGGTCTTATGGAGCATCGCTATGATGCAGTATAATCCTACCCTTAAAATCAAACGTCTTGTCGTTATGCGGAACGATATCACCGTCTACGACGGTCGTTTCCATTCTGGGGTCAACATTCTTCGCGGCGATAATTCGTCGGGAAAATCGACAATCCTGAACATGCTGTTTTATGGCCTCGGTGGGGAGCTGACCGACTGGAGCGACATAGCGCTCTTGTGCACTCATGTACTGGTCGAGGCTACTTTCAATGGCATGGTAGCCACTTTGCGGAGAGAGATATCCGAGAGCGCCGGCCGGCCTATGGAAATCTACTCGGGCGACTACGCGCAATCTTTACGAGCTCCGATCACAGATTGGAGCCGTTATTCCTATCGTCGATCCGAGACAATGGAGAGCTTCTCTGAAGCGCTATTTCGCCTCCTCGATATCCCCGAGGTGACAAGCGATCAGACCGGCAATCTCACAATTCACCAAATTCTGCGGCTGCTCTATGCTGATCAATTAAGCCCTGTTGAACAGCTATTTAAGTTTGAACCGTTCGATCCTCCGACGCTCCGTGATACGGTAGGACGTCTTCTCTGCGGCGCATACAACAGCGAAGTCTATAATAATGACGTTCGCTTAAAGACCCTGGTGCGAAACTTCGATCAAACAAGCGCTCAGCTGAAGAGCCTGTTTGCCGTTCTCGGCCGCACGGATCAGGCGCATACACTTGATTGGATTCAAGCGGAAAAAACCGTCCTGAAGCAAAAACTCGAAAGCGTTCAAGGCCAGATCGAGGATGCGGAACGTCAGCTTTATCAGTCAACGGCACAGGACGAGCTGACGCTCACCGCGCAGCAGCAAGCTTACGATACTGTGCAGAGGCTGCAGCAGCAGATTGCGGCAGCGAGAGAGACGCGGGATGCGACCTCGTTTTCAATCGCTGATTCCGACCTTTTCATTTCGAGTCTTCAAAGGAAACTCGACGCCCTTTCAGACTCTGAAACTGTTGCCAAGAGTCTCGGCGATATTCAGTTCAGAACCTGCCCGTCATGCTACTCGGCTGTAGAAGCCGCGGGCGAACCAAATCATTGCCACCTATGCAAGGCCGATTTGAACGAAGGGCCTGCCCACACGCGAATTGTTGCGCTCTTGAACGAAACCGGCCGCCAGTTGAAGCAGTCGCAGCTTCTTCAACAACGACGGATTAGTGAGCTTGAAAAACAAACTGCGCAGCTCAACGCTTTAGAAGCCGAGTGGCTGCATGCTTCCCGCCGCCTTTCGGAGCTTCAACGGCTTCCGTCGACAGCTCTGAGGGGAGTGTTGCGTCAACTCGGTCGCGATGCAGGGTACGTAGAGCGGCAACTTGAGGATCTCGATCATAAACTGGCAATCGCGACGGAAATTCAGCAGCTGACGGACGCGAAAGAAAAGCTCAATACCGAAATTACGAGACTTAGGAACCGCAACGATCTTTTGAGGGCAGGGCAATCCAAACGCCTGCAGAAGGCCTACGCGGCTATCGATCAAGAAGTAGTCAGGCTTCTCCATCGAGATTTGCCGAGGCAGGACGCCTTCATTTCAGCGAAGCACGTTGAGTTCGACTTTGGCGCCAACAGCATCACAGTCGATGGACAGGGATACTTCTCTGCAAGCTCGCGTGTCGTGCTCAAGACCGCCTTTTTCGTCGGTTTTCTCTGGGCAGCCACCAAGGACAAAGAATTCCGGCATCCGCGTTTCTGCATCTTGGACACCATCGAGGACAAAGGGATGGAGCAGATCCGTAGCCATAATTTTCAACGGATCATTGTCGAAGATTCAGACGGGTGTAACGTTGACCATCAGATCATCTTCGCGACTGCTATGATCGCACCCGAATTGGACGACCCGAAGTACACAGTCGGCGACTACTCAACGCTGTCGGAAGCAACGTTAGCGATCAGGAAGCCATCATTGGGATAAAGCGACATCGGCTTTGAAACTCGTTCAGTGAACCTTAGCCCACGTGAAAACGCGGTTCGCGGTTATGTGGCTGGCGTGCCGGCGCATTGTTAGCTGCCATCGCAGCGATGAAATCGGACGGCGTCTTCAGATACTCTTCGAGTTTCTCTTCGCGCATCAACGACACGAACAACGCGCAGGATTTTGCCTGGCAATTGATCGATTTGCTCGGATTGAATTCAATGTCCGAAAAACCGTCGTAGCGCTTCTCGCCATCCACACGGTTTTTAAGCCACTTGCGATGTGGAAAAATGGCATTGAGATAGAGCCAGTCATAGAACACGGTTGTCGGTTTCAAAGGGAATTCGAAACTGTCGAACTCAAACCCCCGCAAGGCGCCGGAATTACGAAGACGAGGGTCTCGTTTGGCCTCCCTCGGCTCGACTGTGAAGAGATCGGTATAAGGTCCGCCGCGCTCAAACACCTTACTGCCTTGAAAGGCGTTTTCGAGCGGCATGTCTCTGTTCCCCAGCGTCACTCTAAGGTGAAATGCACTTAGATGTCGCCCGGCGATCTCATCTGACTTGCTGGAGACTTCAAGAATTGGAGCGTAACCCACCTTACTCGCGGCTTCGTGGAGCGATCTTATGTTCTTCTTTTTCTGAACTTCAGCGAATCCGCCCGCCCAAGGGATCTCAAGATCGACCCGCCTAACGTAACCTTCTGTTTCGGGCACAGGAATAAAGATTGGTCTCTCCGCCATGTCAGATATTCCTTATGTAGGCTAACGGTATGATATGTGGCACAAGCACCTCATATTTTTCCGCATTAGAAAGGCGAGTTTTTATCGCCGGATCTCTCCAATCTGTCCTAGTGTACAAAACTTCGAAGTCAATTAGGGCATCAGCGTTGGCGATTGGAACTGACTCAACACCCGCCTTGTTTGCTACGTCGTTGGTGAAGCGCACACCGTCAAATTGCATAACTGACGGATGGATCTGCAGAAATATAGTGTCGGTTATCCGGCCGTCTTGACGCGCTACAAACTCCATCGGGTGATTGTTGCGGAAGCACAGGTGGACATAGTTGCCCATACCCTTCAAGGCGTCCGCATCCCTGCTCCACTCGTTGCCGCCCGGTGCCGGTACCTTGACCTGCTTTTGATCCAGCTGTGCAAGAGGAAAAAGGCCGCCCATCTCTTTTATGACCGGAAGATTGCGCCGATCAGTAAAGTGGTAAAGTAGCGGCACTTTTGCCAGTGAATCTATTGCCATCCTACCCCCGCGCGACTGATCGAGCCCCATAGAATATGAATTTACAGTAGCCTTTGATACTATCAGATACTCTAGATGCATCCACCTCGAATATTGCATTCGAGCGATCGGATTCAAAGAAGGGGCGATAAAGTGCAGCCCGCCGACCTTCGGCCTTGCGCACTGACTTTGTTCGCGTGTATCAGCTCTCGCCTATAACGAACTTGGCGGTGGCTGAAGATCTGGTGCAGGCGGCTGGCCGCTGGGCATTTCTAGTTTAAGAAGCAGAAACGTCCGTCTATTGAACTCACAACCGCTAGTGTCGCTTAAACTGTCAGGTAGCCCCCACGTTCCCGATCTAATGATCAAATTTAAGTCGGAGGAGAACATCGTTAAGTTCGTCCTCCGCAGCCAAAAAACCTTGGAAACCGTTGTCCCAAATTGCCGACGTTCCATCCGGTGAAAGCGTCCAGTGGTCGCCCAGCCGCTTGCCACCGTAAGGCCCCTTCGCATGAACACGTAGCTCGTGAAACAGAAGGATCTCCTTACGATGATAATCGAAGGCTGTCGCTTCCAGGAAGTGACCGTTCCAGTAATCGACGAACAGCAAGGGTGTAGCCGGATTGAGCGAACGGGCTTCACGAAGCCAACTGTTCAGGTGAAGGTCGGTGAGGCCTGAGCCGATTACGTATATAACATCTGCTCTCATGAGATCGCTCGCGAGCGAAGCATAAAAGTGTGACATCGGGCGCTGCTGCAGTCGGGAAAGCTTGTCGAGCCCGGTCACTACCGAGGTCCGCATGACTTGTGTCCCATCCATGCGGGAAACGTCACTGCCGTCGAAACGCGCATGCTTGCGAGCCTCGGCGCGTGAATGAAACCAGTAGAGGTCCCCGATCTCGCTCTCCTCGGGCATTGGATGCGGGAAGCCGAGGTGGACGGAACCATGCAGGAAGAACACGCTAGCGTCATCGAGCCTGTCCCAGAATTTCCGTAGCTCGAACTGCTGTGGGCCGGGCGCGGGAACATTGGGGAACCCGGTGTAAAGATCCGGCGCCGCCTGCAGAATGAAGTCATCGTAATTGGTGGTGTAAATCCGCGTCACATGCGTCCGGCGGATTTTCTCGACAAACTTCGACAGGGGGTCTAACGCGAGAGGATTACCGTCGCAAGCGGCGGAAAACCGACTATAGATGACGTCGGTAATCTTGCCGCAAAGCGCCCGAAGAGCCCGTTCATCGAGGGGTTCCTTTAGCGCCGTAAAAGCGGGAAGAAGCGGACGAAACTCGTTCATCGCGCCGGCGGAGTGGGGGAACATATAGCTAAGTTCGTGTGCGCAGTGGTAGATTTGTTCAAAATTTACATCATCCGGACTCTGCAGATAGGTTTGCAGACGGCCCTTGACAAGCTGGTATGCTTTGTCTCCTCCGGATGCCTTCATCCACTCGTCCGCCATAACCTGCGCTTCTATTTCGGCAGTGATCGCCGCGGTAGATGGCGCCTCGTATTCGACCGACGCTCCTGCTCCGAATAGTAGAACGGCCCTCTTCGTCATCATGTCCTCCCTGTAATCAACGTTCCATGTTCTGCCGAGAATGCGTACCGCTTATCCAGCCGTCTAACCACTCCAGATGCCTGCCTCTCACGCAATGCGAAGGGCCGGCGCGAAACCGCCCAACACGCGATTCTGGTCAAATATTTGCAGGGGCAAATCCGCCTTCGGCATCCAAAGCCTTCCGACCTCCACTGCTGCAGAAACCGGTAGAGCTGGAAACACGTTGATCGTGGCGCCCTCACCGTGCATCGCCTTTATCCGATCGAACAGTTTGCGAAGCTCCTGCCTGAAACGGGCGAGATCAGCCTGGTTGCGCATAATGTCATTGTGCGGCGACGAAGCTGTTATGGACCAAACGGCCGTCTCCTGGCCAAGAACGGAAGTGATCCTCTCCTCCGCGATTGACGCGCCGATGCCGAGAATGAGCGCCACCTTCGGATAGATCGTCGTCGGCATCGTTGTGCGATACTCGATTGGCGGCGAGTCGTTCCGCCATTTCCAGGTTGACGGTTCGCGATGCCGCTGATGGACGTTGGCTGGCAGAATGTCGCAAAGCTGGCGCCCGAGCTCGATCAGCAGCGGCTGAGGCGCGAGCGCGAACACGCTTGCGTGGGTTATCTGCTGGCGCTCAATCCGGCCCCTGATCCTGTCGGCGAACTGGCGCTGGAGATTAGTCTGCTGGATCTGCCAAAAATCCGAATGCCCGTCATCAAGCGAAAGACCCAACATTTCGAGGTCAATGGTTTCGAACGATGCGGGAGAGCGGTCTGGCAGCATCGATGCAAAGATATCTTCCCTGGCAACGAGGGCTTCGTTCTTACCGATATTGGCACCGAAGCGGATGACGTGCGACGCGCGGTCCTCCTGGATCCCGCTTGCCAACCGCACCCTTCGCTCATGGTTCTCCTTCATCTGCAGAAGAAGCTCTTCCGAATGATCGTCTGGGGCCTCGTCATCAATCAGTCGATGACACTTGGCGCAAAGCAGCATCAGATTGGAGATATCTTTAGCCAGCAGACCCGAGCGGGTCTCATGGCCTCGAGCACCTCCGGGAGAGTCGGCGACAATATGCGCCACAAACCCAAACATCTTATCTTCTTTGCCCAAAAGTAGGTCGCCGATGAGTTCGCAATTGCAACCGCCATACTGGCAGCGTCCGGCGGCACGAGCCCAGAGGGCGCGCTGGATCTTTTCAGGGATCTTCGACTTCGCCATCTATTCAATCCTCTGCCTGGGTGAATGCCGCCGCTGCAAGCGACTTCGACTTATGCGCTGCGCAACGTCACGGGGCTCGGGGTGCTCACCTCCTCCCCGCCATTCCCGTTCCGTCAGCCAATCCTCAAAATAAAACAACCAAAGCGACGTCCACGGAACGAGGGTCAGGTCGAGCCGCATCCATGGCAGCCACTCATAGGTGCGCGGCAGATAAAGACAAAGACGCGTTGGCTTCTGGTCGTATACGTGCGGGAGATCATCGCCCCCCGACAACAGCGTCAGATCGGGACTGTCGATAAAGACCCTCGGCGATCTATTGGGCGCGAACTCCAGGCGCGCGTCATAGATCCGCGACAGCGGAGTTGGCGACGCCTTATAGCACCACCTGAAGCACCCTGCCCCAAGCTCACCACTTCCTTTTGAAACCGGATTCCTTTGCAGAAGAAGAAACTGCTGCGCGGCGGTTAACGGCTTGGGATCGGAATAGCGCATGAACTATCGCCCGAAAAACGTATTGGCGCGCACCGGCGTTGTGCTGGCTGCAGCAAGCCCGGTAACGAGCCCGACACGAGGCGCTACACCGAGAGTTCCGGCCCGCCGGGAAGCCGAGATATCATCCGTGATGGCATCGACCACCGCCTTGGCCGGACCAGCGCCGAATGCATCGCCGAGATATCGCTTGAGACCGTCGATGCCCTCCGCTTCCTTCAGTCGGCTGATGTCGCTCAACGCCCGAGCGTGCCAGGTGAAGAAGACTTCGGCGCGCTTAGGGTCACTATTCCATTTCTCTGCGAAATTCTCGCCCTGGGTCGTCTCGTTCCAGACGAACCAATGCGTCTTGCCATTTGCCGCGCGCGCTTCGATGAAATCCGGCATGTGGCGGATCACGTCGAACAGCAGGTCAAGCTCCGTATCATAGACGAACGTCTTGACGCAGTATTCATAGCTTTGAGACGCCAACGTCGTCACCAGGACTGAAATCGGCGACATAGCCGGATCGATTTCGTGAACGGAAATGAAGACATCACGATGACGCTTCAAAATCTGCACCACCCGCTGTAGCAGACCCTTGAACCTGACCTGATCGGGATAGGGTTCGATGTCTGCGCGGGCACTGTCCTGGGTGTGGAGGCTCTTGATCACGCGAAAGCGGGGCGCGAGCTTCACACGCTCAAGAAACAACGCCTTATAGCCCTTCGGGTTGGACGGCTTCCACATCTTGAGGGCACGGTCAGGAACCAGTTCGCCACCCAGATTGCAGGACCTATTCGGAATGGATGGCGTGATGTCCATATGAAACTCGTTCGCGTATACGAGCCGCCAGCACCGTGCCATCTCCACGAGAAGCGGCTTATAGTGGCCGTTTGCCTTCAACCGATCGCCGATTGCCTTCTTCAATGCTGCCGGCTCGACCCACTCGCCGAGATCAGGCGCGTGCGCAACAAGGTCAACGTCGTGCTCATTGCTTCCGATCGGCTTGACCGTCGTCCCGATCGCGGTTGATCCTTGCAGAAAGATCCCCATCAGCTTGAGCAGGGGATCGTCTGAGTCAGCCAACCATTCGCCAACGCCCTCATAGCGCTCCTTGGCAAGCCCGGCCTGGCTCGGGGAAATCTCGAGCGTCGCACACATCCGCTCAAGCGCGCCGATGAGCATTCCGTCCCGCATGACGAGCCGCTGATCGTGATACATGCACGCCTCCTATGGTGCGTGGGTTCGTAAGAACGAAGACTATCTTTTTGTACAGATATATCGAACGCTTGCGCTCGTCAATCTCTGTGCTATTAATTCGTACAGATTAACCGAACGGCGCGACGCGGAAGCGTACGCGCCTTCAGTGATTCAACGGAGCATCATGACAATGTCTTTGGCTGCCAAGCTCAAAGAACTCAGAGGAAAAAACCGCCAGTCGCTGCAAGACGTTGCAGACGCGATCGGAGCCTCGAAGACACATATTTATGATCTGGAGACGGGCCGCAGCACGAATCCATCGATCGAACTTCTAACAAAGCTCGCCACGCATTTTCGTGTTGCCATCGCCGATCTCGTTGGAGAAAATCCGCAAGGAGAAGATGAAGAGCCCGGCCTCGTTGCCATGTACAGGGATCTGAAGTCCCTTAGCCCCGAAGATCGGGAGACGATCCAGGTACTCATGGACAGGCTTAAACCGAAGGGGAAATGAATGGACGTCCTGCGGATGGACCTGGCAGATACCGGATCGCCAGAGGGGCTGGTCAGCCTGATCCTGAAGCATGAGCCTAACCTACCCCTCCCGGTTCCAATTGAGGAGCTCGCCCTCCAGCTCGAAATTGAAGAAATCGCGGAATTAAGAACCGAAGGTTTTGAAGGCGGGCTGATCACGGACACGAATCGTAGCCGTGGTGTCATCCTGGTGAAGAAGGGCGTCAGCGAAGCCCGTCGCCGATTCACGATCGGACACGAGCTCGGACACTTCCTCATCGCCAATCATGTCCCTGATAAGAGCGGTCAGTTCCTTTGCTCGAAAGCTGACCTCCGAACCTTATACGCAAAGGAGGGTGACCGCCGCGCAAGGATGGAGGTTGAGGCCAATCGGTTCTCGTCACTGATCTTGATGCCCCCGCCAAGATTGCGCGATGCGTTCAAGAAGCGTCCGTTGCCCAGCCTGGAACAAGTGTTCGAACTTGCTCGCCATTTCGGCGTCAGCAAGGAGGCGATGGCGAGAGCCTACGCCACTTATCATCCGGAAGCTCTCGCCTTTATTGTTGTAAAAGACGGAAAGGTGGTCCGCGTTTATCACGATCGAAAACGCTTTCCCTTCGTCGCCGCTCGTCGAGACGGGGCGGTTCCCCAAGGTTCACTTTTCTACAGGCGAGGCCTGCAGATCGGCATTCCAAGCGAGGTCGATAACCAACTTCCCGATATCTGGATCGATATACCTCGAGCTACGCCGGCGCCGAACATCAGCGAACAGGTTTGCCTCCAGCAAAACGGTTTTGCACTCATCATGCTCTGGCATGAAAAGGCCGATGAAGACGAGGAAGAGAACGAGGATTTGACGACGCGTGACCGCTGGCGTGCGCAACAGGAACGCTTCCGCAGGGAGTAGGCGCAATGGAAGGCCATAACTTCGAGCGGCTGAAAGCCCACATTGTTCCTTTGTCACAGTCCAGGGTATTCGAGACTGCACGCCTTGAGTGGGATCTGGTCGGAGTCGAGATCAGCGAGGAGCTTGATCAGTGCCCTTGTGGCCAAAACATTCTCGAACACTGCTATATTCGCAACCGCCACAATGGTGCCACGACCTACGTTGGTAATGTCTGCATCAACCGTTTTGTCGGGATCGACACCGGTAATCTCTTCGAAGGGCTGAAACGCATTCAGGCCGATCCCTCTGCCAATGCCAACGACGATCTTATCGAGCACGCCTATCGAATGGGCTATCTCTACGGCGAAAAGGAATACCGTTTTCTAAAGCAGACGAAACTGCAACGGAAGCTCTCAGAAGCACAGCTTCGCTGGAAGCAGAGAATCAACAGACGGATACTGAGTAAGACAATAGTGCAGCGGCGAGGAGCTCACCAACCGTCCTGAGCGTAGTACCGTTTGTCGAAGAGCCGCCAATGATTGCTTGCGATACCCATTAATCTGCGCATTTTGATGTGACGCAAGACCTAATTCAGTAATCTGCTTATGACACCGGACGAATTGAACATTGTGTGCCGAGCTTGACATACTCAGGTGAGCCAGACATGCCAAAGAACGATTGAGCCAGGCCCCACCGGTGGTGGTCCAGCATGAGGGTAAAGGAAGTTTCGCCCATGCGTGCTAAGAGCAATGTCCGCGCCCGATGTCCCGTACGCGGCTCCCAATTCTTCGACAAGATAACCCGGCGGGGTTTGGCCAGCTACAGCGTTGAGGTAGGGCGTTAGGTTTCCCGTGATCGTTGATTTGTCGCGCACGTATGCGATCATAAGAGCCTCGCGGCTGCCCCAAGCATATTCGCCCTCGACAAAACGTCTTACGCCGTTGTCGCAATACAATTTCGCGTCTTTTCCCACATCGATAAGTTTTGCTTCTGCGATCAAAGGAAAGCCGCGCGCGCGGTTTGTAAGCTGAATTGAGATGTCTGGCCGCTTCTCAAGGTGGGAGCCGTCGAAACTCAGGCTTTCAGTTCCTCGTGTAGCACAAATCATTAGCTGCGACAGAAGACGGTCTTCATCGAGCATTGAATTTAGGCGGGATACGAGCATCGCAGTTACCTCGGCTTCGCTTCCCCCTTGAACCGTGCCCCTGTGCACTAGGCTAATTGCGTCGAAGGCTTCGACTAGCTTCTCTGAGATGATCTCCAGGTGGTCAGTATCCAACGCTGGCAATGGAAGGGTTATATTGCGAGTCAGTTCGGCGATTTGATCGGGCCGCGGATGAATAGAGCTCCCCTTCATGCGCGACTTTTACCTTTCAGAACATCTGAGTGCTCCCAGATGATGCGTTGTGCGAGAAGGCGTGCTTGCGTCGCGCTCCAATAACGCATTTGCGCCAGTCTGCAGATCAGCAAGCCGTAGCTCCCGACGTGCACGATCATCTCAGTCGCTGCCAATCGATCAGCAGCAGCGAGTAGGCCTCCCAATTCGCCATCGGGCGTCCGCCTCTGAGTATCAGCCGAAACACGGATTTCGAGCGCTAGCCAAGGTGACGCTTTTGGGAGTCGAATCGGCAGAACAACGATCTGTGATTTGTAGCGCTCGCACCAAGGAGAGAGTTCTTCAGACAACCAGTCACAAAACTCGGACTGCTCCTCGTGAACGGGTTTGCTTTGCGCCAATCGCTTGTTCTCGCTGAACGGCAGACCATAACGCAGCGTGTCGGAGATAACCTGCAGGTCTTGCCGGCCAAGACCGTATAGTCTCGCCACCCAGTTATCGGCCTCTTCCCAGCTAGCGTTACCGTGCGAAAGATCTTTGAACAGATCCATCACCTCACTCTTCTGGTGAGGACTGAGCGACCGGAAATCTGGAATGGGAATTCTGTCGAGCGTCGATTTTTCTATTACCTCGCGTTCGAACCCAAATTTTCCGCTTGTGACGAGCGCGATCCAAGTCGCAAGCTTGCTTCCAAAAACGATTGCAAGATAGCGAACAAATTGATCGGAGCCTTCAAGACTTCCGGGGCTGTAACCATAGAAGCTCTCGTTGAAAACGACCGGCTTGTCAGAGACAGCAACCCCTATGCGGCCGGAGATCGACGGAGGAGACTGATGGACGATCGCGATCGGGCCTTGGAAAATATCTGACGATCTTGGATCATGAATTCGCTCATCGTTGAAGCGGGCGAGTCCGTCGGTCTCAATTAAGACTGATGACAGCGCTCCGCTCGCAAGTTCCGGCAAGCCGTTCAAATATCGCGCATCGACACCCGGCCTCCGATCGCCATTTTTCCGTATGCGGCTGCTCTTCCTTAATTTTTGATAACCGTTACCGCTGCCTAGCAGGTGTCCTCGTTCCGAGCCAATAGCTTCCCGCCAGAACGCCTCCAAAGTCGGGAACCCCTTTGCGCGGATGCGCTCGACAAGACCCAAATCCGCTCTCGTGCCTCGGTACAATATCTTCAAGATTTCAGGTGTCCGAGAAAACGAATGCGCCGCTATTATCTCTGCATTCAGTGCATCAACCCGCATCGAGCCGGCATCGTTCAACGTCTCTTCTAACTTTGGGCTAATCAAACGGAAGCCCGCCGTCGCGCCAGGCTTCCTGTTCGTTGCCAGCAGAAGGCAAAATGGTGCGGAAATTTCTGGCCAGACCTTCGTCTGACGTAGATCGACGCCATTAATCACCGAGGTGACGTCTAGTGCCTCGAACAGTGCCTGGCGCGCATCGGGCATGCCGTCGCCCTGCTGAAACAGCAGCCGCGCATGCAGTGCAAATGCAATTTGTCCGCCGGGCTTGGCCCACTCCATAGCACGCCAAACGAACGGCAGGTCGAGACCCTCGTTTGGCAGGGGTGGGGCTGCGATCGAGATCTCCCTCTCCCTGGCTATCGCACCAATTTTGCTCTGCACCAGATCCCAGTCAGCCAGGCCGGTCCCGCTTGCCCAGGGTGGATTGCCGATAACCACGTCGTATTGACCATTATGTTCATCAGAGACTGCGGGGCCAAGACTACCGAGCACCGCCCCTTCTTTTTCGTCCCGTGAGCCGACCATGTGGAGCACGCGACCACGAAGATTCTTGAAGCGAAGCTTATTGACAGGGCGTGGCTCAGGATCGAGCTCAATCGAAAGGAGATAAAGACCGAGAGCCGCAAAGCGCAATGCCGCTTCGTTGATATCAAAGCCCGAGATCTGGTCATATAGAATCTCCCTGAGTTTCGTCGTCCGCGGACGAACACCCTCATATCGCCATGTCTCGGCGACGAGTTCACGGAACGCGGTCAGTAGAAAGACGCCCGCACCCGCGGCCGGGTCGAGAATGCGCGCATTGTGCGCAAATCCGTTGCGACCGTGCGCCTTCAACGACGCACGGACGAGAAGATCGGCGATAGGCCGCGGTGTGTAGTAACCGCCCTCGCGCCTCTGCTGAAGGGGTGCGTGTCGACGTAGATGAAGCTCGTAGGCTTGGCTCAAAACTCCAACCGGAATGTGAGCAAAATCCAGATGATCCCATTTTTCCTGCCATCCGAGATAGAGCTGCCCATCTGGAGCGCGCCGCAGTATATCGCCGAGCACTTGATACGCCTGGTCAGGCAGTATTTCCCATATGCCTTCGCTCAAAGGCAGAAGATCGCCGTTGAAGGTCTTGTCCAGCCATTCAGAGGTCTGTTTTGCCACTACGCGGTTATCGAAGAGGGTCGCACCCGAATGAATTTCGATCATCGCGGGAGGAAGTAAGCCGCGATCGGCAAGAAACCGCGTAAAAAGGGCCCGTCCGACAAGCGAAATCCCGTCGTCGTCACCGATTCCGGACAGGCTGACCAACTTTGTGATAGACCCGGTTAACAAACTCAGGACGACATTGGAGATCCAGTTGTGGCGACTGACAGCGGCCTTAGGTCTTGCGTTCGCAAGTCGCGCAAATGTGGTTGCGCGATCTGCAATGGCACCCTCGTTTTTGACGCGGGCTTCTGATAATCGTTTCCTGTCAAGGGCAACTCTAAAAACATCCAATCGTCCCGGACTGACAACACCAACATACGGCGCATCGCCCCGCATAGCGAGAAGTCGCCGGATCTTTTGAAGATCAGCATCCCCGTCCAGGTCATCGACATTGACAAGAAACATGAGCGGCGCGCCTTGCCACTCATATACCGCGGCGACCTTTGCGAGAGGGCCGTCCTGCCGCCGCCGAGAGGCAACCAGTGTCGCATAGGGCAGAAGGTCAGGTCCATCCTCATCAAGGAGACGAAAACTGTCCGGATCCGCTCCAAAGTCTCGGACGATCTCCGTAATGTCAACCATCAAGAGACCTCGCGGCCGGATGGATCAGGATATCGGTCATCTCTCAAGGTCCAGATCCGCTTGCCGGTCACCGCCGAAGTGCCCTGGCCTTCCACCCCCACGAGGCTTTTTGTGGGCAACCTCGACACGCGACATGATTTTCTTATAGTCGCCGCCCAGTGCCGAGATGCCGACAATGAGAACAGCGATAAGAGCAAGATGGGAGGGGATTTCGCCAGAACGTGCATAGTTTGAAATCGAGTTCGGGTTCATCCCTATGAGTTCGGCAAACGCTCGAACGCTTAACCCAGCCTTCCCGAGCTCTTCAAGGAATTCCGTGTAAGGCATCAGCGCAAGCCACCCACAATTTAATGTGGTGTAGCACATAGATTTATGTGGCGCAACTGAGGGCTGATCCCGCAATCCATCCAAGCGGCATGATTGGCACACAACTGAGGCTCTCAGCTCAGCGACATCAATATCCTATTCAGCCGTAAAGCCAAAACGTTGATCCGTGATCGCCATCTGAGCAACCCGAGTAGAATCCTCAACAACGTATATCAGCGAGCAATACATCTCCTACTAAGGTTTACTATCAACTCGCGAGCAAACGCCGGAAATGGAAGCGAATAATCCGGTCTCAGATTGTCCCCCAAGCTCGAAACCTCCCCCTTCCCGTCATCTCCCTCAACCCCAGCTCCAAAACAATCCGCCGCGCCGCCTGCGGCGTCACCTCGAGCGTTTTCGCGACCATCCCGGCCGACACCAATGGTTTTGCCATGACCAGCTCGACCAGCTCCGGCAATTTCGAAGACGTCCGCCGCCCCTCCAGCTTCCGCTCCATCAGCGTGCGCACCAGCGCCAGTCGGTCATGCTCTTTCATGCCGATCTCGGCGGTTGCCAAAAGCCCATGGGCGATGGCCAGCAGCCGGGTTTCACGATCGCGATGCCGGCGCAGATCGACAGGAATAGTTTTCAGGCCGAGATTGATCGGAGCGAGATGGGCCCCTGACGTGATGCCCGCCTGTCGCAGGATCGACGCGCAAAAAAGCCGGCCGAGCCAGGGCGCGTGCTGCAGCACGGAAATCTCGTTCCAGGCGTCGAGGGCGACAATCGCCTGCAGCACCGCGGGCAGTTGTTCGGCCTGGCGCAGCACGCCACGCCATTCGTCGAGCCGTGCCTCCTCGTCCCAGTCGAGATCGTAGACGAGAGGGTCTCGTTCGCGAGTATCGGCCAAAGCCCGACCGGGCTTTCTTGCTTGTTCAATCGCCGCTTCGGATCGGACCAGCAGCGCATCGATGGCGGCATAATCAAGACCGGGTAGATTGTCCACATCATCATCACCCCCCTCCCCTTCCGGATCACTTGCGACCGCACTCCGGATGGCACCGATCGTCTGCTTCTCTTCCGTGTCAGCCGCCGTGATTTCTGCTGTCTTTCGCAGCGTCCTAATGCCGTCGGCCGACAACGCCCAATCCGGTAACTGGCCACAAATGCGCCGACGGGTTCGCAAAACGTCGCGGGCGATGGTCAGTTCGTGGGTCGGGGTGCGGGTATCGCGAAATGCGTCGTGGAGGACGAGGTGTTCGAGATGGACGAGCTCGCCGTCGATCCACAGGGAGGCGCAGGCGTCGGCATAGTGCATGCGCTCGAGGAAGCCCTCGCCGACCGGTGAGCGGGCGATGCGCTCGTCGAGACGGGTGAGCGCGATGCCGGCGTCGAACGCCGGCCGCAGCAGGGCTGTCATGCTGATTTTCGCGAGATCGTAAGTCATTGAAATCATGGTAAACGATTTGCTAAAGGAAATCTATCTTGGCGTTTGGGTTCGCCACTGCATAGATTGCACCAGCGCATCGCTAACCATCGATAAGTAACCCTTATCGAATGTGATGCGTACAGACGTCTTGTACGCACCCAATTGGGGTGCTATCGTTCAGTTCCACAGGCAAAATCGGAGCGTATGATGCCCCAAACCAGCTACAAGATCAGCGAGGCGCGCAAGAACTTCGCCGAGGTGCTCGAACGCGCCAACCAGGGCGAAGAAATCATCATCATGCGCGGCAACGAAATCTATGCCCGCATCGGCCCGGCCGACGGCGGCAAGCGCCCATTTGGCCTCTTACGGCATCGTGGCCTGCCTGACGACCTGTTCGACGAGATCGACGCCGAACAGGCAGCGATCGACGCCGGTGACTTAAACGACGATGTCGGCGTCTGGCAGGGAACGTCCAACGGTCCCAATAACCACTCATGAAAGTGCTGCTCGACAGTCACGCCGTTTATTGGTGGACGATCGGCAGTCCACGTCTTTCCCCGCGTTCGCGCTCACTGATCGAGGACAAGGGCAACACCGTCCTCGTCAGCGCGGTCTCCTTCTACGAACTGGACAACAAGATGCGGCTGAAGAAGCTCGACCTGAAACCGCAGGAATTGCGCGCCGCGGTAAGCGCGAGTGGATTACAAACCCTTGCCATCAACGACCTGCATGCCGAACTGGCAGCAAGCTTCGACTGGGAGCATCGCGATCCTTGGGATCGAATCCTGGCAGCCCAGGCGCGGCTTGAGCGTTGCGCTTTCATCTCGACGGATCTGGTCTTCGATGCGGTGCTGCACGAACGTGTCTGGTAGAGGGCGTTGAACATGAAAGTTCTTGTTGACGTGACGGAAGCGGCGGAACGGCTCGAGGAGTTGATTGAACTCGCTCTCCGCGGCGATGAAATGGTGATCTGCCGCAACGAGAGACCGGCCGCGATACTCACACCGATCGCGCAGAAGATCGACCCATTTGAGGATTTCCTTGCGTTGGCGGAGGAGGATCGTAAGAACGTTCCGCCCGGTACAACTCCGACCATTCCGATTTTTACGATGAGCACGGTCTGCCCAAATGAGCGCTGTTGACCGCCGTGTTCAGGATCTCGACACCATTGCTGCAGTCCTCCCCATGGACCGGCGCGACGAACTGTCCGAGCTTCTGACCGATCAGGATGTCGAGACGCTCCGGCATCTCGTCAACGAGGGAATGGGCGCCAACACACTGCGTGCGCTCACCTCCGATCTCGCCTACCTGCAGGCCTGGTCATTGGCGGCCACAGGCCGATCACTCCCATGGCCCGCGCCGGAGGCTCTCCTCCTGAAGTTTGTCGCTCATCACCTGTCGGATCCGGAAAAGCGTCTAACGGATCCGGAGCATGGCATGCCAGCTGAGGTCGAGGACAAGCTTCGCCTCCAAGGGTTTCTCCGATCATCCGGTCCCCATGCACCCGACACCGTGCGCCGGCGGCTGGCCACCTGGTCGACGCTGACCAAATGGCGCGGACTGCAGGGTGCCTTCGCCTCCCCTGCCCTCAAGTCGGCCGTCCGGCTGGCGGTACGTGCAACGCCGCGACCGAAGAAGAGAAAAAGCGCGAAGGCCGTGACAGGCGATGTCCTATCGAAGCTGATTGGCACGTGCCGGACCGACAGCCTGCGCGATGTCAGGGACAAGGCGATCCTGATGCTGGCCTTTGCATCCGGCGGTAGGCGCCGCAGCGAAGTGGCAGGGCTGCGCAAGGAGCAACTAAACGTGGAAGCGGCAATCCCTGTTGAAGGATCAGTTCCCCTCCCCTCGATGTCCATCCATCTCGGCCGCACTAAGACCAGCGGCGCGGACAACGGAGAGGTCGTCTATCTCACGGGCAGACCCGTAGACGCATTGAACGCCTGGCTCAAGGCCGGCACGATCGACAGCGGCAGCGTGTTTCGAGCCATTGATCGCTGGGGCAATGTCTCAAAGCGGGCGCTGGATCCGAAAGCCATCAACGACATCGTCAAGCAGCGCGCCTCCATGGCAGGGCTGGACCCGGCAGAGTTTTCTGCTCACGGCCTGCGCTCCGGTTATCTCACCGAAGCCGCAAACCGCGGCATCCCGCTGCCTGAAGCCATGGAGCAGTCCCGGCATCGATCCGTCCAGCAGGCCTCGGAATACTATAACAACGCGACCAGGCGCAGCGGCAGGGCTGCAAGGCTCATGGACTGAGAGCACAGGAGCCTATGGTACGCGGTCACCTAAAATGCCGATCATCCATGTTAGCTCGTTGAAAGGATCTTACCGCTACTCTTTAGTCGCAGCGCATATGCGGACATGACGTCTTACTGCAGTCCAATGGACATCATTTCTCATTCATTTGGATGTCCTATGAGCACAAAAGTGCACGCTTCTCACCCTGCTCGTTCGCGACGCATAGCGCTACTGACCGCGCTCAGCACTCTGTTTCTTGCCATGTCGGGCGCAGGTCTCCTCGGTTTCGCCATTCTCATCATGCGGGATTCTGCCAATAACATGGATGATGAAAGGGCCGTTCGCGCCGCACAGGCTGCTGTTCGGTCTCTCCAACAAAAACTTGCGGCTACTGTTACGGACAACGCGATTTGGGACGACGCCTATGCAGCGATTAATTCAGATCAGGCGAGTTCCTGGGCCTATGAAAACTGGGGAAAGACAACAAAGCACTACGCTCTTTATGATGCTGCGATTGTCATCGGACAGGACGGCGAGATCGTCTCGGCCTACAACAAAGGCGCGGCCTTTAACCCTTATCACCGCTTCGGGCCAGGATTTTCCACACTCATGAAGGCCGCGAATTCTGCGCAACGCGATCCCGTGCTACGCTTTGTTGCAGCCGGATCCGACATATCGCTGATTGGAGCGGTCTCCATCCAACCCTACTCGTCATCGACGGATGATCGCGCCTTCAGCGTGCTCAGCTTCTCGAAGATACTGTCAGAAGAGGTGATAGAGCAGATCGCGTCGGAATACCAACTGACCGGCCTGCGCCTGAACCGGAGCTCACGTCCTCCCCAGGACCTTCTCAGCATTGCTTTACCGGGCCCGGACGGGCGGCCCGTCGCCTTTCTCGCCTGGCCAAGCCAGAAACCCGGCTCAGCTGTGTATCAGCGCGTTGAGCCCTATATCATCTCTGCGACGCTCTTGATGTTGGCATTTCTCGTCCTGATCCTTATCAGCAGCCGCAAAGAGACTTCATCGCTTCGTGCTATGGCTGACAATGCCCATCATCAGGCAACGCATGACAGTTTGACGGGTCTCCTGAACAGAGGCGGTCTGCTCGAGATGCTTGCGTCGCCAACCTGTGCTGGTGAGGACGCAAACGCGACCGTAACCTTGCATCTGATCGACCTCGATGGCTTCAAGGCCGTCAATGACGCATGGGGTCACGCCATTGGAGACGAACTTCTGAAATTGGTTTCACAGCGGCTGCAGGCAGTGCATTCTGAAGCTGCTTTTGCAGCCCGCTTGGGTGGAGACGAGTTCGCCTTGCTGCAAATTGGTCCATCCACTCCAGAGACGATCAGCAGCGAAATCGTTACCGTCCTTGCAAAGCCCTTTGTCATCGGCGGACGAACGATCGAAATCGGCGGCAGTGCCGGCCATTGCTCCCGTAGACCATGGCTGGATCCGCTTGAGCTGGTGAGGCGTGCCGACATGGCCTTGTACAAAGCAAAACAGCTCGGCAAGGGCCGCGCCTTCGCTTACGCGCCGGACCTGGATGCCGAGCGGGAAGAACTGGCGTGCCTGGAAGGGCAGTTACGGCGTGCAATCGCGGATGATGCCATAAAGCCGGTATTCCAGCCGCTCGTCTCGGTCGCCTCGCAAAAGATCTGCGGCGTCGAGGCCTTGGCGCGATGGCACTCGCCTGCGGGCTTTGTTGCACCCGATGTTTTCATCCCACTGGCAGAGCGTTCCGGATTGATCGACGATCTGGGAATGAAGATCCTCACATCCTCTATTCGGGCCGCCAAGGGCTGGAAGGAGCTTTCCCTGTCGGTCAACATATCTCCAATCCAGTTGTGTAATCCGAATTTTGTTGACGACGTGACAAACCTTCTGGCGAAGGAGAACTTTGACCCGCACCGATTGACGCTGGAGATCACCGAAGGCGTTCTCATCTCCAATCCGGACCAGGCCCGCCGCGCAATCAACGCATTGAAGGAACGTGGCATCCGATTTGCGCTGGACGACTTCGGTTGCGGCTTTGCCAGCATTGGCGCGCTTCGGCAGTTCGGCTTCGACCGAATGAAACTCGATCGCTCGCTGGTATGGGGTCTGGACGATGAGGGGCGCGGCTCCGGTATTCTCAAAGCAACGATCGCCCTGGCGGCTGCACTGAATATTCCCGTGACCGCGGAAGGGATCGAGACCGAAACGCAAGCAAAGGCCCTCGGTGCTGCCGGTTGCGACCAACTTCAGGGTTATCTCGTTGGGAAACCGATGAGCGCCCAGGACCTCGGTCATCTCGTCTCCAGCAAGCGTCTCGTTGCCTAGCTCAAATCGTCCACCGAAGCACTCGCGCGAATCATTCGAAGCTTAAACAGCCCAAGCTCAATAACAACGAGCGCGGTCGTTGTCCGCCAGGCACAGACTGGAGGAAAACAACCACAAAGGCTGCTTCCTGTACCGATCTGTTTCGAATTCCCATTTTGGGTCCGACCGCTGTGAGATCGGTTAACCCAGCGTTAGCCATGTCTCGAAACGTTTCATAAAGAACTCGAACAACCCAAGCTTTTGCGTCTTTTTGGCTCTGGAAGACCCTCATTGCCAGGAGACGACATGACGTCGCTTAAGATCCTAGCCGGTTTGGCACTCCTTGCCGTCGGCCTCATCGTGATCCTCGGTGAGCAGCTTGCCGGCGTCAGCGCGGATGCCTTCATCAATGCGAGACTGACGACCGCCTCGGCCCCCATCGCCGGACAGGTCGATCTTGTGGACCGGCCACTTGGCGCACGCATCAGCTCTGGAGATCCGCTCGCGTCCATCAGCGATCCGCTGGTCGACAACGTCCGGCTGGCGGATCTGGTACGCGAGCGGGCCGATCTTGATGCAGAAGCGAGACGCAATGAACAGCAGCGGACGACGCTCGGCAAGCACATCGCCGATCTGGAACGACGTTCAGACGTTTATGCCGAAGAGCGTCAACGTGAGCTATTTTCCGCTTTGGAAGCTGCAAAAGCTGCAAGTGCCGCTGCCCAAGCCAGGTTGAAATATGCACGGCTGGCTTTGCAGAGGTCACTCGGTCTTCGCGAACGCGGCATCGAAACGGGGGTATCGCTCGAAAACGCGCAATCCCTTGTCGAGGTCACGGAGCGTGAAGTCCAAGAAACCGCCGCGCTGCAGAGAGCTGCGGCCATCCATGTCGAAGCAGCAGAGCGTGGCACCTATCTTGGCGACGGCTACAATGATGCGCCCTATTCGCAGCAGCGGATATCGGAACTGCGCTTCGAGCAGAACAGGCTGAGCGCGGAGGCGGTTGCCGTTGAGGCGCAAATACGAACATTGGATCTGCGCATCGCGGCTGAACGACAAAGGGTGAACCGCTCTGGCTCAGTGCCACTCCATTCCAATGTTGACGGCATCCTGTGGGATTACCTGACCGCATCGGGTGAGACCGTGCAGCGAGGCGCGGATCTTGTTCGGCTCGTCGACTGCAATTCGGCGATCGTCACATTGTCCGTTTCGGAATCCGTGTACAACCGCATCCAGCTTGGGGACGAGGTGGAGTTCCGTCTGAACGGTGAACCCAGAATCCTACAGGGCACCGTGACGCGACTGGCCGGAACCGGGGCATCGACGCTTTATAATAACCTGGCCGTCGCTCCCAGCCAGGAGCATCTTGAGCGGTTCGACGTGACGCTCGACGTTCCAGGACTACGCACCGATCCGGCTCTGCGCTGCCTTATCGGCCGCACCGGGCGTGTGTTCTTCGATGCACGCCCGATGGATTGGCTGCGGCGGCTCTGGAGCTAAAATGATGCTGTTTCTGTCCGAGCTCCAGTCCAGCTTCGCGCGCCTGTTCTTTGTCGTGGGCTGTGCCATCCTCCTTGCGATCATCCTCAAGCCCGATCGGACCGCGCATCGCGTCCTGCTGCTCCTGATCGCGATCGCGTTGGCACTGCGCTACATCCTCTGGCGCGGCACCGAGACTCTGGCACCGTTCGACCTGACCGCAGACTGGTTCTTCAGCTGGAGCTTTTTCGCGCTGGAGGCTTTGAGCGTGATCTCATCCTTCAGTGCCTTCACCATCCTGATGCGCACCACCCACCGCAGCAGCGAGGTGGAAGCGAATCAGGCCTGGTGGGAGCCCGGTGCGCCACCGAAGACCGCCATTCTCATCGCGACCTATAACGAGGACCGCGAGGTCCTCGAACGCACGATCGTGGGCGCCAAGGCCGCCGATCACCCGAATTGCGAGGTGCTTGTTCTGGATGACGGGCGCCGGGATTGGCTGCAAAGCTTTTGCCTGTCTCGCGACGTGCGATACCTCCGGCGTCCGGACAACAAAGGCTCCAAGGCTGGCAACATCAACCACGCGCTTGCTCTTCTGGCTGAGGAACCGGATTCTCCGGACTTCGTCGCCGTGCTGGACGCTGATTTCGTCCCCCACGGCAACTTCATTTCCCGCTCCCTCGCCCTCTTCCATGATCCGGCCGTCGGGCTGGTCCAGACGCCTCAACACTTCTTCAATCCAGACCCAATCCAGCACAATCTGGGCCTCAGCCGGTCCTATCCGGACGAGCAACGCTTCTTCTTCGATCACCTCCAGCCGGCCCGCGATGGATGGGGCATTGCCTTTTGCTGCGGCACCTCGTCGGTCACGCGCTTCAGCGCGCTCCTGGCTGTCGGCGGACTGCCCACAGAAAGCGTGACCGAGGACTTTATGCTGACGCTTGCGCTGCAGGAAAAGGGCTACCGAACCGTGTACCTCAATGAAGCGCTGACCGAAGGCCTCGCACCGGAGGGTCTGAAGGAATATGTGACGCAGCGGGCGCGCTGGTGCCTGGGGCTCATGCAGATCGCGCGAGGACGGCTCGGCCCTTTGCGACGAAATGGACTTAGACTGCGGGATCGCTGGAGCGTCATCGATTCCGTGCTCTTCTGGCTGACCACCTTTCCGTTCCGTATTGCGGCGATGGTCTTTCCGCTCCTGTACTGGTTCTTCAATGTGACCGTCGTTGATGCAAGCGTGCCGGAGGTGATCGATTATTTCGGCGTCTACATGGTCTGGGTTCTGTTTGTCCTGAACTTCATTTCGGGCGGCCTCATCATCCCCATCGTGAACGACGTCAGTCAGTTGCTGGGGGCAATTCCGATCACACGTGCCGCGGTCTCCGGTCTCATCCGGCCACACGGACACCCGTTCAGTGTGACCGCTAAAGGCGGTGATCGAACCAAGGTGGTCATTCAGTGGCGTCTGATGCGTCCGTTCCTGATCCTCTTCGCCCTCACAATCGTCGGTCTTCTGGCAGGAATCGTCTCGGATCGCTTTGCCTACAACGATGCGGGCGATGGAAAAGTCGTCATCCTGTTCTGGACAATCTACAATCTGGTCATCCTCTTCGTGACCCTTGTCGTGTGCGTCGAGATGCCGAGGGTAGAACGGCATTTCGCCGACAAGCCGGAGAGGACGATCATCCGCGCCGATGGCAAGTTTCGCCGGGTCTGGATGACGGACCTGACACAAACAAGCGCACGCATCCGCGGCATCACTCTGAGGCCGGGAAGCGAGGTGAGGCTCATCATTCGCGATGTCGGCGATGCGGAGGCTTTTGTGCTGGAAAGAACCGCGGATGGCGCAGTGCTCTCCTTCGAACTGCCACAGGACCAGTACGAGGCTCTGCTGAAGCGCCTCTATGCAGATGGAAGCGTGCCAAGCGTCGGCTACACCCGGCTCGCGGCCATCGTGAGGGACCTCTTCGCGCGCCGGTACTGACCGCTGCGCAAGTCAGTGATCGTCGGCGCGGCGATCCGCTTGCAAGCGGGAGAGTGCAGCGCTCATCATGGCAAGTTCGCGCGTTCGCCGGCTCTCGAAAGGATAGGTGTCATTGCCTTCAGCGACAGACATGGCATTGCGCGCCAGGCGACCGAAGGGCCTGATGAAGATCAAAGTGAACAAAGTGGTCAACAGGATGACGGCGATGGCATAGACGACAAGGGCCTCGATCAATTGTCGAGAGAAATCCTGCGATCCAAGGAGCGCCCCGGAGGCATCGATGCGTGCAACGACGCTCCATCCGAAGCGGGGCAGATCGTCCACCGTCCGTTCCGGCAAAGTGGCGGTGAAGTAGGTGCGGCCATCTGGCCATTGTTCGACATTTACGGACGAGTTTCCGGCGCGGGCAGCGCGATAGCTGGGCAGGTCAAGCGCTCCGAAACGACCATCGACGGTCGCCATGACGGTCTGGCCGGCGCTGTTGACGATGAAAAGGTCCACTTGCAGAGCGTCGGCCATCTGTTGGACAATTCGGCGGGCCCAGGCGAAATCCAGATGAACGCCAAGAACGCCTTCGGTAACGCCGCCTGCCCCGGCAATTGGTGTCGCCATGTCGAGAAGCCGCAAAGGTTCGCCCCGTGCCTGTTGCGGAAGTTTGGATGCCAGAAGCACCGCCTCATGGACGTCGCCGGCAAAATTCCCCTCCAGCCCCCGTTGAAACCACGGTCTCGATGACACGTCCACGTTCACCAGCAGACCATTGGACGCCGCCAGGACAGTGCCGTCGCTCTGCGCATATCCCGCCCAGGAGACCGAGCCGGCGTCGGTCATCGCGTTCAGCCGATGCTGGATCTCGATCGGTGTCAGGAGCGAAACGTGCTTCGCGGCGTTGCGAAGCCGCACCCACTCTCCCTGGAGCGCCTGGCCCAGCGCAACTTGGGCGCCTGTGACACGGGTCTGGACAGCACGCGCAAGGCCGGCTCGCTGAAACGCATCCACTCTCTGGGTGAGAACATAGTATCCGGCAACGCAAGACAGGACCGTTGTCGCAAGCACGAAGACGGAAAGCATTGCCGGCAGAGACGGGATCCTCGCCGCTTGCGATCGTGCATTGACCATAGGTAACCTCCGTGCGCCAACCTCCGGAAAATTAAGGCGGAACCCTGTCGCGTCCAGACGACCAAGTGGCAAATATGAGGATTGCTCAAATTTGACTTTTCCCCGTGACCCGGCGGAAAGGGGCCATGCGCTATCGAGACAGGAATGAAGCACGGCTGGACCTTCGGACATGCGCAATAGAAACGCGGAACACTTTACCAACGCGAACGCGATCATCGTTGCTGCGTCGGTCATCGCGATCATCTGGTCGACCGGCATGGCGGAGTCCGCGCTGATGTCTCTTCGACATGAGACGCGAACCGGCACGGTGGAGGCAGTTGCCGCCAGTACGAACGTCCGCTCTACGCTAGTGACCGCTTTGTCGGACGAACTGCGCCGGCCGGCACCTCATCTATCTGCACCAGTGAACTGATCTTCACCAGAATATCACGACGGCCGGTCATGCCGTCAGCTAAGGTTTGGTCAATAAACTGTACGCCCTCACTTCTCGTGCCCCCTGGCCCCACCCGTTCAGCCCCGGCCTTGGCGGCGCCGGAAGGGCCGCTGCTGACGTTCTTCGATCATCACCTTTGGGATCTAGAACAGTGCCGGGGGGTCACGGCATGCCAGGGGATGCCAACGACAAGCTTGGCATCAGCGGGCTTTTCCAACCGTCTCGCTCAATGCACCTGATTCCGCGCGCGGCTGGCATGTTGGTCGATCCTGACCGAATTGTGCCGACTGTAGCGGTTTGGCCTTCCCTGCTACTTGCCTACCTTGGGTGGACCGGGTCCAACTAGGAACTTTGTGACATTGCTGCGGTTATGGGTCACCTTCAACAGGAGCTTCCCGATGAAAAAGGCCCTCTTTCTCGCGTCCATCTTCCTCGCCACTGCCGGATCTGCTGCGTTAGCACAATCCACCGCTGAAAAAACCGGCGTCAACTCCGTCATGGGCGTCGCCCCGAAAACCGAAGATTTTGTCCTAGAGGCTGCAAGTAGCGACATGTTCGAGATCGAGTCCAGCAAGCTTGCTCTTGAGCGATCCGATGAGAAGACAAAGGCGTTCGCGCAGCAGATGCTGGCCGATCACCAAAAGACGTCCAACGAGTTGAAGGCCATGGTGACGTCCGGCAAGGTCAAGGCGACAATACCGACGTCTATGTCATCCGCTCACCAGGGAATGCTCGACGACCTCAAGAAGCTCAACGGCAACGAATTCACCAAGCAGTACCACTCGGATCAAGAAGACGTGCATGAAGATGCGGTTGATCTATTCAAGCGCTACGGTGACGAAGGCGAGAACGCCGACCTGAAAGCGTGGGCAGCCAAGACCCGGCCAGCGCTCGAACACCATCTGCAGATGGCGGCGGACATGAACAAATAACAACGCTCCATGCCCCGCAGGGTCCCCTTGCGGGGCATCTCTTTACTTAGCGTCATGGCACCAACTGACATGCTTGCCACTTCTCGCCTCGACAGATGCGCGGCTGGAGACCGGCTAAACGTTGCCGGTATGTAGACAAATCAGTACGCGACCTCGCCTCCATCACATATTATGGAAAAGGTCCATAAGCAGTTCCGCATCGGCGGCGAGGTCATCGGCTTCAGCAACAAAACGTCTTCCCATTTTTGATGAGCGATTCAATCTTTGCACTGGGAAGATTCTTAATGACCTGAAGCCTAGTGTAGCCTCTCATTCGCTTCCTGCGAGAGAGAGGTAATGGATAATTTCGCATTTCTGCTCCCCGTCATGATGATCATCTTCGCGTGCGTGTTTGCGGAGCTTTTCCGCCGGGGCACTCACGAGGCTGGATACTGGGCCGCAGGATATTTTTCGGCTGCGATCGCATTTTGTGTTCCGCTGGGGACGGGTCTTGCGCGAGCGGAGTTGCTGTCCGTCATAGCCGACGGACTTTTTCTTGCAGCTTTCTACTTTTATGGCAGCGCGCTCCTTGTCAGGTTCCGTCGACCACAGTTCGCGGCATGGCGGATGGTGATTTGCCTGATCAGCTACAGTGTTTCACTCTACGGTGTCATTGAACGTCAAAGCGTGCCTATCGATTTCGTCGCCAATGATTTCGGCTGCCTTACCCTGCTTCTCTTTGTCCTGGTGCAGGTGTGGAAAAAGTCGGCACATCTGTGCGACCGGTTGCTTCTGACCATCGTCACGTTGATCGCTATGGAAACCTTCTTGCGCAACGTGGTGCTTGTCTTGCTTTTACCCGCCTACGGCGACCTCAATACCTTCCTCGGCACACCCTACGCCTTTTTCATGCAGTCTGGTGCCGCCATACTGGCATTACTTCTCGGACTGTCCTCGCTTGCCGCCGTCGCGGCTGAGCTTATTGACGGGTACAGGGACTCAGCTGAGCAGGATCCGCTGACAGGCCTTCTGAACCGGCGCGGCTTCAAGCGAGCTGCCGACCGCCTGTCAGCAGCCGCTTCGCCGAGGACCGCGTTATTGGTTTGCGACCTCGATCATTTCAAGCAGGTGAACGACACCTATGGGCACCACGCTGGCGACGCTGTGCTAACGCTTGTTGCAGACGAGATCCGACGCAATTTGCCGCCTGAGGGTATTGCGGCGCGAGTTGGCGGAGAGGAATTCGTAATCTGTTTGCCAGGAGCCAACTTAGATGCTGCTGCACTTTTTGCAAACAAGCTGCGGCTCGCAGTTTCGCGGGCGGATCTCTCCCACCTCGGGATTACCACCAGCGTCACGGCTTCTTTCGGGATCGCAGACGGCGGGCCGGAGGAGAGCGAGGCGCATAAGCAGTTCGCAGAGGCCGACTTAGCGCTCTACGCAGCAAAAAAGGCCGGTCGCAATCGCATCATGCTGGCCGGTGACCCTCCCACCGAGTTTGGTGCAATCAGGTTAGCGTCCACCAAGGCCGCTGTGAGCTGACCTTGCCGTCCTTGCATGGCAAATCGCAGACGATCCTAAGGCTCGGGAACCGTATGCCGTGTTCCGACGTCTTCCGCGCCGCCAGCCACAGCAGCCACAGCCGTAAAGGACGGCATACCTGCTCCCAGTCACCGTCGGCGCCTCAACGCTGACTTTCTGGGCGCGTTGGCTGACCTTGGCCCCCGTCCCATCTCAGGGCATCCCCCTGAAACGTGTGCAAAGCCAGTGACTGCATGATCGAGAAGAGCTCGGCTTCGACGTCGCTCGAAATGATCATTTTCTCATCATGGCAAGCAATCGCAATCACTCTCTATCAACGCCTGCTGATCTGCTCTCCTGGGGCAAAACCGCATGGCCCATGGCAGCAACAGGGTCTTGAGATCGTGATCTGAGCAATTTTGATGGAAGAAGGCTGAAGCCATTTTCGCATCTCCTGTTAGATCAGGCGGAAGCAATGAAGGCTCACAGTCACCAGCGCCCAATGCTGTCTGCTGATGATGGTGACAGCTTACGCACAAATTGTGAGTGGTGCACGTGTTTTCTGCAGCAGGGAGGTTCGCCGGCCGGGTGCCGACGGTTGAGAATTCTCTTCAATCCTTATTCCGCACCGCGCCTTCAGCGTCAGCGAACTGCACCCCGATATGCACCAGGTCTCGCCATTTGACGACACAAGAGTGGCGATTACCATCATCAAATACCAGATCGAACCGGTCCGGTATGTCCATTGTGCTTTCCAGACGCAGCTTTGCCCCTTGGTCTGAGAGATCGCGCACGGTGCAGTTGCGCGTTGCGCCGCCGTTCTTGTAAGCAACCCGGGCGCCTTTGAGCGCGCGTATTCGTTTAACAGTTCGTTTTTCAGACATTTGAATTCATTGAGAAGGCATTGCAGTGGTTGCGGCCGACCGGGACGATTTTCCCGATCGGCCTAATGTGGTCATCGTCAACTTCACGAGATAAGAACTTAGAATTCAGCCCAGCCGTCTGCGGCAGCTCGACCGCCACCCGCCATGGCGCCAGCGACTTTGGCAAGCATGCGCCTTGCGGGAGACGCGACAGGTCTGTGTTCTGCTCTGACCGTCGAGGGGCCGACATGCGTTAATGTCTCTTCCGATCCGATGCGAAACTCCGCAACGATCTCGCGCAGACGATTGACCTCTCCCGCGAGGGACGCACTGGCGGCTGTGGACTGCTCGACCATGGCAGCGTTTTGCTGCGTCACCTGGTCCATCTGGTTCACGGCCGTGTTGACCTCGGCAAGACCAACCGATTGCTCCTTGGCGGATGTGGCGATCGCATCCAGCTGGCTGTTGATCGTGACGACTTGATCCTCGATGATTTTCAGAGCGTGGCCGGTTTCCTGAACCAGTTTGACGCCCGTGCTAACTTCATCCACCGAATTGCGAATGAGATCCTTGATCTCCTTGGCTGCCTGTGCAGACCTTTGCGCCAGCTCACGAACTTCCTGTGCAACGACGGCAAAGCCCTTGCCCGCTTCGCCCGCGCGCGCTGCCTCAACACCGGCGTTCAGCGCCAGCAGGTTCGTCTGGAAGGCGATTTCATCGATCACGCCGATGATGCTGGAAATCTGATTCGACGACTGCTCGATCCGCTGCATGGCGGTCACAGCGCTTGAGACCACCTCGCCGGAACGCCGCGCCGACTTGTTGGCTTCAATCGCTACGTTGCGTGCTTCTTCGGTGCGCTTGGAAGAATTCGCAACATTTGTCGTGATCTGGTCGAGGGCTGCGGCCGTTTCTTCAAGCGAAGCCGCCTGCTGTTCGGTGCGCTTCGACAGATCTTCCGCGCCCTGGCTGATTTCGCGTGAGCCGCTATCAATCGAACCCGTTGCGTTAGCAACTGAGCGCAAGCTCTCGGCCAGTTGACCAACGGCAGCATTAAAATCCGTCCGCAAGACCTCAAAGTCACTGGCGAACGGTTCGTTCAGCCGGAACGTGAGATTGCCACTTGAAAGGTGCTTCAGCCCCTCTCCAAGACCCGACGTCGCTTGAACCATCTGCTGGGCGCGCTGGCGTTCCAGCTCAGCAACCCGAAGCTGCTCCGCCTCGCGATCCAACCGTGTTGCAGCAGCCTCGTGTTCGAGTTCACGTGCCCGCAGACCGTTCTCCTTGAACACCTGGACTGCCTTTGCCATCGTCCCGACTTCGTCACGGCGATCCATGCCCTCCACATGGGGCGTCAAGTCGCCATTGGCGAGAACGTTCATAATGGTGGATAGCCGCTGGATCGGACGCACGAGCCACGAGCGGATCGCAACGAAGCCTGCGGCCAGGGTAATCACCAGACCCAGCAGAACACCTCCCAGCGTCAGGCGCACTGTTGCATCTGTGAGATCGGTGAGATCTGACGACTTTTTTGTACTCTGATCGAAGATTCGCGTGACGGTCTGCACGAAGGCTGGTGTGGCCTGAGCAAAGCTGGGCTGACACTCATTCAGAAACTGCTGCTGCGAAACCTTTATTTCCTCGTCTGTCACGGAGCGCTCGGCACTAGCGATTGTGGCTGCGCATGCGTCGTTCAGGGTTCTGAGCCCGTCCGCGTGAAGCTTGGGGATATCCGCGTCATCGGGAAGTGCCGCCTTCGCCTTGTCCATGAACTCGGTGAATGCAGCCTTGCTGACCTGCAGTTCCTTCAGTGCAGCCGCGTTCGCGGACGCGTCTCTTGCTATAAGAAGGTCGCCGATCGAGGCACGAGACGCTTGGAGC
Organism: Allorhizobium pseudoryzae; assembly: GCF_011046245.1. NCBI lineage: Bacteria > Pseudomonadati > Pseudomonadota > Alphaproteobacteria > Hyphomicrobiales > Rhizobiaceae > Affinirhizobium > Affinirhizobium pseudoryzae. The sequence goes on along the minus strand of NZ_CP049243.1, from coordinate 74,458 downwards.
GCTCGGTTCGCGCGCGACAGATACGTGGTGGCGATGGCCTCACCCGTCAGCAACCGGCTGTATTGGTCGTCAACATAGGCAATCCTGTTGACCGCGTAGCCTGTTGCACCAAGTGCGACAATGCCGAAGGCGGCCATGATGGTGATGAACTTTCCGGTGATGGGGACGTGCTTCAAGGACTTGCTCCCTGGTGATGAAGCTTAAGTGAGGGAAGTGATGAGTCGTCAGGACCTGTGCAAACGATGAACAGAGAGACTGCAGGAGAGATGCCGTCCTTCTCTATGACCGTTCGCGGTGGACGTTACAGTGTGGGCTGCTCTGCACCGTCTCTTCGGCGAACAGACCAGTTTGAGCGTGACCAGAAATATCCAGGACTATGCTGGGGGAAGATAGATTTTTTTCGTGTATTTCAATCAACTCTTCCAGTTGATCGTGTAGCCGATTGATGAGGTCACTCATATTCGAGCAGTATTCTTGTAGCGCCGAATGTGCTTGAAGAATCGCGGCTACGCATCTTTTTTCAGATGGGACCGGTTTCGCGACGGAAGGGGTGGGAAACTTGATGACTGTCATGCGTAGCGCTTTCTACTGTGCCGCTTCTTTGTCTCTAGGAAAATGTATTCGCCGTCACTTTTCAGAGTGCTCGACACGGCAGTTGTGAAACGACGCCATGTCTATTGTTGTCAGAACTCTTCCCAGCTCTCGCTCTTGAGCGCTGCGTTACCGTGGAAGGCGGACGGACTGCGTTTGCTCGTAGGCCCTAAAGGCGATGCCACCGGACGAACAAGGACTGGACCGCTTGACGTCTTAACCTGCTGACCAGGAACGGTGGTGCCAATCTTGAACTGACCAATGAGTTCGAACAGCCGCTCGGCTTCCCTCGCGAGGCTATGGGCGGCTGCCGATGTCTCTTCGACCATCGCGGCATTCTGCTGCGTGCCCTGGTCCATCGTGTTCACGGCAATGTTGATTTCCTTCAGCCCGGTCGCCTGCTCCCGGGACGCTTCAACAATGGCGCCAACATTCTGGTCGACCAGAAGAACCTGGTCGACAATCTCCCGCAAAGCCCTTCCGGTATCGCCAACCAATGTGACGCCGCTCCTCACATGCTCATTGGACGCACTGATGAGTGCCTTGATTTCCTTTGCGGCCTTGGCAGACCGCTGGGCCAATTCACGGACCTCTTGGGCAACGACAGCAAAGCCCTTGCCGGCCTCTCCGGCGCGTGCCGCTTCCACGCCTGCGTTGAGCGCCAGCAGATTGGTCTGGAAAGCAATCTCGTCGATCACGCCGATGATGTTGCCGATCTCGCCGGCGGATTGTTCGATCTTGCCCATGGCGTCGACGGCTTGTCCCACGACATTACCGGAATGTTCTGCACTTTCCTTCGTGCGACGAACCAGCGAACCGGCCTCTTGGGCGCGGTGGCTGGAATCTGCTACCGTCGTCGTGATCTCCTCCAGGGCAGCGGCCGTTTCTTCGACGGAGGCCGCTTGCTGCTCGGTACGTTTTGCCAGGTCATTGGACGCGGTTTGGATCTGCTGAGATGCGGAGGCAATCGCACCAGCGTTTTCTAGGATCGTCTGGAGCGTGTCGCGCAGCTTTCTCGCAGTTGCGTTATAATCGACACGCAGTCGCTCCAGGACCGGCAGGAAAGGCTGCGAGATGTCCTGGGTCAGATCGCCTTCCGACATCGCCAAAAGCGCACTTGCCAGACGATCCACATTGGCAACGCGTTCCGACACGTCGGTTGCAAATTTGACGACCTTGAAGACTTTGCCGTTCATGTCGAAGATCGGGTTATAGGAGGCCTGGATGTGGACCCTTTTGCCGCTCTTTCCCAACCGCAAGAATTCGTCTGCCACGAACTCGCCGGCTGCAAGCTTTCTCCAGAACTGCCTGTATTCCTCGCTCTGAACGTAATTTGGCTCGCAGAACATCGAGTGATGACGCCCTTTGATTTCGTCCAGACCGTACCCGAGCGTCTGAAGGAAGTTCTCGTTGGCCACCAGGATCTCGCCGTCTGGCGTGAACTCGATGACAGCTTGGGCGCGCGCAATCGCATCCAACTTTCCGGCATCTTCCGCGGCCTTTAGCTTCTGCGCGGTGATGTCGGTTGCGAACTTGACGATCTTATAGGGCTTCCCACCGCGAAACACCGGATTGTAGGAGGCCTCGATCCACACCTCCTCCCCGCTTTTTTTGATCCGCTTGTATTGTTTGCGATCATACTCACCGCGCGCCAGCTTGGACCAGAATTCGCGGTACTCCGCGGAATTTGCTTCCGCCGGATCGACGAATATCCGGTGATGCTGCCCGACAATTTCCTGCAGCTGATAACCCAGCGCCTTCTGGAAATTTTCGTTGGCGGTCAGAATGGTCCCATCCAGCTTGAATTCAATAATCGCCTGCGACCTGCTGACAGCACTCAGCACGGCCTTGGCGTCCAAGCCACCTAACCCCAACATCCCCATCTCCATGTTTCAGAAACCAGCAGCGGCTCGTTCCCCCGACCGTTGCTGAGCAAGACTCCTCTTGTTGAGCAGATTCTCGGGCAGAACACTTTAGAATGTGTAAAAGTAATCATGAATATATCCCGGACGTGCGGTTTTTCGCGATTTCTTGCGGAATGACAATTTTTGCGGGATTTTGAGTGGACGCTGGCAAGGTTCCTGCAATCCCCAGGAGATAAGGATCCCCGATGGACCGCTATAACGAGCTGAAGCTCACCTTCCCCGAAACAGATCCACGCGCTGAGATCCACACAGCGCGTAGCTGGCGAGGCGTGTCCGTCCAGTACTCGCGCCTTCAGCTACCGGTCGAGTACGAATTTCAGTGGGACGGGCAGAGCCACTATCTTGCCTATCACGATCTGGTCCTGTCCGACGGCGAGATGGAGATTATGGGTGAACGCCCCATTCCCGGTGGCGATCTGCGCGACAAGATGACGTATGTGCCCTTGGGGCAGACCATCAAAGGCTGGGCCAAGCCCGCCGAACGCCTCAACGCGTTTACGGTCGTCTGTTTCGATCCGGCGACCATGGAGGAAGAACTTCAGGTCGAGTTTAACAGCGTCGAGCCGCGTTCTCATGTTTACTTCCAGGACCGGGAGCTCGGTGCTACGATGCGCAAGCTCGGGAGGCTGATGGCGGATCTTCAACGGCCGGCCGCTAAGGTATACGCCGAAGCGGTCGGCCTGACCGCCGCGCTTGAGATGGTACGGCTTCAAGCCGAGCAGACCGCTCAGATTGCGACAGCCGGGCAATTGAGCCAAATTCAGTGCAGACTTGTGTTGGACTACATCGAAGAACATCTGGCTTCGGATATTGGCCTCGACGACCTGGCGTCGCTCGCCGGGCTCACCCGATTTCATTTCTCAAGAGCCTTCAAGGCGACCTTCAACGAGCCGCCCTACCAGTTTGTGATCCGCCGTCGTGTCGAGCGAGCAAAGCAACTGTTGCTCGGCACCCGAATGTCCATCGCCGAGGTCGCGGCGACATCCGGATTTGGCTCTGCCAGCCAGTTTGGGCGCACGTTCCGCGAGTTCGTCAACCAGACGCCGTTAGCGTTCCGGCGGGGCACCTGACATGGAAAGAACCTGGCTGCCCTGATCAGAAATTTGAGCAAGGACGCGATCGTCCTTGCAACGCATAACACCACCTTGAACTTTTACAGCTCCCGTGTCGCCCTCATCCGTTAGACGTTGAGCCAAGATTCACGTCAGGAAGAGTTGAACCGTTTTGGTTTCTTAACAGTCTCACGCCTTCCGACGCGTTTGCCAGCCAGATTAACCAGTCTGCGGAACGTCGCGCATTCCATATGTGACGGCGCGGGGCAGTCAGCGACGTGACGGAGCGTGTCGCGCAGCGAGATCAGTTGATGGATCTGCCGGTCGAGCGCCTCGGCTCGTCGATGAAGCACGTCGCGTGGTAGGTTAGGATGGCCACCCACTCCGAACATGGCGGCTATCTCTTCCAAGGAAAACCCTGCCAGCTTTCCCATAGCGATCAGGTTGAGCTGCAACAGCACGTCCGGCGCGAATTGCCGGCGCATGCCATGCCTCGATACTGAGGTAATCAGCCCCGCCTCCTCATAGTACCGCAGCGCCGAAGGCTTGACCCCGCTTTGCGCCGCGACCTCTCCGATATCCAGCAATTTCATGCTTGACCTCAAGTTGACTTGAAGTGGCAACATGCGCCCAGATCAAGATTCGAACAAGAGGAAAAGGCATTGGAATACGTAGAACCAGTCTCATCCAGATTATTGCGACGCCGCATCACGGCGACGCTGGCGTTGGCGATGTTGCTCGCTTCGCTCGGCACCAGCATCGCCAACATCGCGCTGCCGGCGCTGGCTGAAGCGTTCGCTGCTCCGTTTTCACAAGTGCAGGCAATCGTTGTCGCCTATCTCGCCACATTGACGGTCTCGGTGTTGATTGCCGGCCGGCTCGGCGACCGTTTCGGCATGAAGCCCATGCTCATCTCGGGTCTGCTCATTTTCGCCATCGCGTCGCTATTGTGCGCTGTTGCCCCAACGCTGTGGCTGCTCACCGCCGCCCGCGCGGTTCAAGGCGTGGGCGCCGCCTTCCTGATGACGCTCTCCATGGCGCTTATGCGCCAGACCGCGCACGAGGCCCACATCGGCCGGGCAATGGGCGTACTCGGCACGGTATCGGCGCTGGGAACGGCCCTCGGCCCATCGCTGGGCGGGCTGCTGCTCCCGCTGGGCGGCTGGCGCGCCATCTTCTGGGTGCAGGTGCCGCTGGCAACCCTGGCATTGATCCTCGCGGTGTCGGTTCTGACCGGCGGCGCACGAAAGGCAAAGGCCACTTCGGCACGCCTGCAGTCAGTGATGAACCGCGCTCTGGTGCCCAATCTCCTCGTCAACGTGCTGGTTGCTGCCGTGATGATGACGACGCTGGTTGTCGGCCCTTTCTACCTCGGTCTCGGCCTTGCGCTGACGCCCACGCAGGTCGGCCTGGTCATGGCGCTTGGCCCGGTTATCTCCATCCTCAGCGGAGTCCCGTCCGGCCGACTGGTGGATACTTGGGGCAGCGGCCGGATGCTTGGCGTCGGCCTGCTTTTGCTGACCGCAGGTGCGTTGCTGCTAGCCTTCTTGCCGAACATGATCGGGATCGCTGGCTACATGATATCCATTTTTGTACTCACTCCTGGCTACCAGCTCTTCCAGGCCGCCAACAACACCGCGGCCCTGAAGGATGTGCCAAAGGACCGCCACGGAACGGTCTCCGGGTTGCTCGGCCTGTCTCGCAACATCGGCCTGATCGGTGGCGCATCCGCCACCGGCATCGTCTTTACCCTTGGCGTCGGGACGGAGGATATCGCTCATGCAACAGCAACAGCCATCGCGAATGGAATGCGCATGACCTTCCTGCAGTCATTTGCGATGATGGTCATTGCCATTGCCGTCACTATTCGCCGGCCAAAGGTCTATGCAGAAAAACGCCGCTGAGGAAGCAATGGACTTGGGAAGGTGATCATCGAAGGCGCAATGTCTGGGGGGCGCCCCTCCCCGTCATGGCTCGATCAGCCCCCAACCAGACATCTCGGGGCGACCGGCGTTCGTAAAGATTCCGACCGCCCATTAGGGTATACCTGCTGAGACAATGCCCGTGAGACGCAAACTAGTGTATCATTTGGGTTGATTTTGCAGATATGAGACGCTACCCAAAGAAGGTCTAGAACCTAATGAGACGTTTCATGGCAATTTACGGGTATGCGCGGGTCAGCACCATCGATCAGGATCTAGCGATTCAAGAGGCGGCTTTGAAGGCGGCCGGGTGCACGGTCATCCGGGCCGAAAAGAAATCCGGATCGAGCAAGCATGATCGGAAGGAGCTTAACACGCTTCTTGAATTTATGCGCGACGGCGACAGCCTGGTTGTGACGCGGGTCGATCGGCTGGCGCGCTCAGTCGGGGATCTGCAGGACATCGTACGGCTGCTCAAGCAAAAGGGGGTGACGCTGAAGGCGACGGAACAGCCGATCGACACCAGCTCGGCGGCCGGCAAAGCTTTCCTTGATATGCTCGGGGTGTTTGCTGAGTTCGAGACGAACCTTCGTAGAGAACGACAGATGGAAGGCATCGCTGCAGCAAAGAGCAGAGGAGTCTACAAAGGCAGGAAGCCCCATGTTGATATTGCTGAGATCCGCCGGCTTAAATCCGACGGGATGGGACCAACAGAGATTGCAAAGACGCTGAACATCGGCCGGGCGAGCGTATATCGTGCCCTCAGAGAAACTGCAGCCTCGTAGGACAAGCTCGGAGACGGGTTCAACGTTCCGTCATCTGCGCTCTCGCCAAGGCAGCCAAACTGCTTCCAGCGTTCAGGCGAACGGCGCGGCGGCGAGAATATCCTGCCCCTGGACGATGACATTACACCATCGCTTTGCCCGGGTGATCGCATTGTAGAGCAGGCGACGCTTGTGTTCAGCGTCGCCGCCTACCTGATAGGGCCAGATGATCACGACGCCCTCGAACTCCCTGTTCTTGGCTTGCTGCACCGTCATCGCCGTCAGTTGATGTGACGCGCCGCCACCATGCTGCCGTCGTAGCGAGACCTGCCGTGCAATCACGGCCTCGATCTCTGCACGGGTGAAATCTGTCCTTCCGCAGGCGTGGATCTGGTTTTCGATCCACGACAAGGCTGCACGCACGGGTACATTTCGCGGCATAGCCCGCAGCGCTGCGCAGGCCACCGCCGCCGGAACCTCGGCCGCAAGATCGAGACCTGCGATAATCGCCTGCGCCTCGTCGCGGTCGTTGCCCTCCCAATGAACGGTGTAAGGCCCGTTGTTACGTTTGCCACACGGGCCCTCAGCCAGCCGAGCGACAACTGACGTTGCGAAGCCGCCTTGGAGCGCCGGCGTGATTACCGCAACATCGCCGCCCTGCCGCCAGGCGATAGCATTGGCGAGAAACGTCGCGGCTAGCGGCACGCTGACGCCAGGCGGCAGCAACTTGAACCCAACACCGTTCACCGGCGCATTTCCAGCGCGAACGGCGGTCGCTGCAGCTAGCAGACCCGCGGCATTCGTGCGACGTACCTGCACCAATCTTTCCGGTTCTGCGTCCTCTTGCAGCCATGCGACCAGTGGGTTCGGGCGGAGTGCCTGATCCAAGCACTGAAACTCGTCCGCGGCAATCAGCGCATGGACGGCCCCCGCGACCGCCTTGAGCATGCGCAGACGCTCCGGCTTGAGATCCTGACCTTCATCGACTAGCACAATAGGGAAACTCGCCGCGACCCAACCGCAAACTTGAGACTGCTCCAGCAGCAATCCGGCTGCGTCGCAGACTCGATCAAAATCGCCTTCGGTTGCAGGGGCGATGGCGAGCGCGCCTGCCAGTCCCCGCCACCGGCGATAGATGTGCCACGCAAAGGCGTCGATCGTACAACACTCCACGCGTCCGCGAAGGTTGGCGACCGAACGAAGCCGCTCGGATAGGCGCCGCCGCGACCCGTGCATGAAGGTGAGCGCGAGAACACGTTGCCCGTCCTCTAAGGGGTGGGTCTCAAGTCGTTCAGCCAGCATGGCCATCAGCCGATGTGTCTTTCCGCAGCCGGCTCCCCCTTCGACAGCTTGAACGGTCACGGCGCGAAGACCTTGATGGTCGGATAGTGTGGATCCGCCACGAACAGCGGATTATCGTTACCCTGAGCGACCTCAGTGATCGCGTTGAGAAGCAATCGCGCTCGAGCGCAACATGCTTCGTTTGCGCCGATCGCCCCCGCGACCGCTTCGTAGCTCGAACTGTCCTTCTTGAGTCCGCCTGTCGCTCGCACATCGTCCTTGAGGCGCGCGACGAGATCACCGACATTTGCGGGAGGGTTATCAATAGAAATAGTCGAGAGACAGGCAGCCGCGTCGGCATCGATGATCCAGCCGATCACGTCCTCGAGCATCTGACCGTCGGCCCATCGCAAAATGACCCCCGAATTCGGAGCGCCCGCTACGGCGAGAGCATTTGCATAACCCATGCCTTCTTGGTCGCCATCAACCAGCGCGACCACGCGAGGGTGAAGCGGAGACATCGCCGCCACCGTTCGCACCACAGATCCGTCGTGGGTCGGTATCACGCCGACGAAGGCGTCGAACCGGCATTCATCGGCCGCAGCCCAGCTCTGATGAAGGTCAACGGCTCGGACGAGCAGACCCAGCCATTCATAATCGGTTCTCCCCTCGGGGATCAGAACGAAGTCGTGCATGATCGCCGCAATTGTCTCGACGCGATTCACCTGGAACAGCTTGCGGACACTATTAGGCGTGTCAGCTGACAAGGCCGATTGCAGAAGCGGCACTGAAGTTAAAACGCCACCTTCGTTGCGCAACACCGCGACGCCGCTTGGGTCTGCCAGCGCAGCAACCATCGGTGAGTGGGTCGATACCAAGGTCTGACGTGATAGAGACTGGATCCGATGTACCAGCCTACGCTGCAACGCCGGTGGGACATGCAATTCGGGCTCTTCCAACGCCATCCAAAAGTTCTCGTCAACCTCGACCCGCAGCCGCCCGAACTGCAACAGCAACAACAGATGCTGCAGTGACAGGAGTCCGCTGCCATGCCGCTTCGCGGGGAGCGGTAGGTCGGCCCCGTTATGGGCGTAGTGCGAGACAACGGATTCGAGCAGCCCGTCAGAATCAGTGGGGGTCACCCGCAAATGCAAGGTCGGGTTCGTCCGAAAGAAGCCACTGAGCTCTTGATTGAGCCGTTCGACGATTGGAGAGAGCCTTTCGTCCTCTTCTAGCGTCGCTTGTGGGTTACGCAAACGGTCGCGCTCGGCGAGGACCGACTCAGAAGGCTGGCCGCCGCCCGCCGCTACTACGCGGCGGAATAGCTCTGAGCCAAACGTCACGGTCCGGTCCCACGTCCGCGCCGCCGGCACGAAAAAGAAGCCAAGTTCGCGGATCAATCGGGCGGGAAGCGGGGTCGCCGTTTCGTCGTCAAACACGTCGCCGACACTGTCGTCATCGTGAAAATACCGCAGCGTTTCTACCTCAAGTGAAGGCCTATGAAACCGCGCCGAAAAGGCAATCTGGCAGGCGAGCTTCCAAGCTGGACTATTGCGTGCGGGATGCACTGCGCCGGTAGCCGCGTCCCACCATTTAACGATGCCCCTATCGTCCCGGAACCAGTCTGGATGCTGGGCCGGATCATCTTCGTGGAACCCGATCACCGTTGCGATCAATCGAATCCGATCTGCTGGCTGCGGATTGCTGCCGTGAAAGTCATGCTCGGTTAAAGTGCGGATCATCCGGTCGCGGCCGAACAAGAGAGCCAGCGCCTCGATAACCGTAGTCTTGCCGCAGTTATTCGCGCCGACAAGCACTGTGTGCGGCGAGAAGCGGATTGAGCCGTTCCGCACGCCCCGGAAATTCTCGATCTTTAAGCTAGCTATCTCCATGGCACCCCCCATCCAGTGCAAAGGTATCGGACGCGCATCAAGCTGTCAGCAACACATCGGACCAAAAGACGACTTAAATCAACGCACTGAGAGGGGAGAAAGGCGCTCTGCCCTCTCTCCCCCACAAGCACTAAACCGGTCTCCCCATGCTTCGGCCTGCGGCCTGCAGCACCGGCCGCATTTCCCTGAAATCCGTCTCGGCCCTCCGGGTGGGTGATCCCCCTCCGGTTTAGCGCTTGTCCCCCTCTCTCCTGCTGTTCCGCACGAGCTCGGGAGCAGGAGCGGGGCTCCTGCCCTCCCTTCGATTTTCGGGAGGCCAAGGAGTGATCGCTTGCGCTTGTGGAGAGGGAAAGATGACAGAAGAGCTTGAGCTGCAAACCAACGAGCCATTGTCCGTGAAGGTCGAACGTCACCGAGCCGTCTACCTGGCAGCCGTCAACGGCGAGGGCGGCGCTGACATGGATCAAGAAGCGAATGCACGTATGGAAATCATCAGGCACGCGCCGTCAGATCAGGATGAGAGAGATCAGAAGCTACTTTACATAGCGGGGTACCTAATTGCCTCCAAGGGGAGCCTAAACCCTGAGGAAATGGAGCTTCTTCTTTCAGGCTCCATCTCACTATCGGGGCATTGATGATCAACAGGCATCTGGCCCTGAAATCAGTAGTTGGTGGCAACCCATTCGCCGGATGAAGACTTGGCAAATCCAATAACGCGATCGAGAGGAGCTGCGTTTGCATTCCTCTTGATGGCCGCAACGCATGATACGCCTGGACCGCTGGCGTTCTCGTCACACTCTCCCAAAGCAAGGGTTACATCGGCTTCACCGCGGCCGGTCCTCAGAGGATTGCGGGCATAAGCCTTGCGGTATGCGGCTAGAGCTTCCTCTTCTGTCGGTATTTCAAGCACAGGGGCCGGAGGTTCGGGAATTAGGGAGGGATTGGCTGCGATAAGGGCCGCGATCTCCGCATCAGTAGGGGCCCGAACAACCGGCTCTGGCTCCGGCATGATGAGATAAGTACCTCCAGCACCGGCGAGAATGCCAATACCTGCGGCTGCTACGATGAGAATGTTGCTGTTCATGTCATCCACTCAGTCATTCAGGTTGAACCAAGCGCGCTGATTGACGCCCTTATCGTTCGGAATGTCGAAATAATAAGGATCCGCGCGGCGAGGGCGGGGCTGAGTAATCTGCACCATGCAGCCATTGTCTCGGTTGAAAACATCATTGTCGTTGTTCTGGTTGATCTGCCGGATCGTGACACCCTTGCGCTCGTTTTCTTGGCTGTCACCAAATTGGGTACGGAAGGCGGCACGGTTGCTGCACTGGTTGACGGTCTTCGTGCACTGATCATTGTCGTCACGGCCCAAGAACGGCCGATCCCCATCGGTGCGGGAGGAAACGGCGGTCATGCCGGCAGGGCATTCCTCGTAAGGTTCATAGCCCGGTTTTCCGGCTTTTGCTTCATGGCAGATCGGCCAGGAGAAGCCGGGCTTCGCCATAGCTGATACGAGCCTTTTCATCGGGGGAACGCAGTAGGGGACGCCATGCCAAGACGGGCTTTGTGAGGCTGCGCACAAGAGGATCTGGCAACCCCATGTGGCATCCTCGGCCTTGGCAGATGCTGGAGAGATGGCAAGAGCCGCGAGACCGGCCACGGCAAAAAACACTGGTTTCATATCAGGTGTCCCTCTTGATCAATGCTGCTGAAATTGCCGGCTCGGAAAAAGGTCTTTCGAGCGGAGTCCTGTGCTGGATGCGTTCGCCTGCGGCGTAGATGACGGCCGAGATCAGCGCGAAGCACGCAAACCAGGAAATGCCGATGCGATAGAGCAGTGGCTGATTGGGAATGTCCCGAGAAACCGCGGCGAAGGCTAGGAGCCCGACCAGATAGCTGTCGAAGGACAAGTGACGCTTGTCGTGGAAAGCCAGCGACAGGATGAGAAGGAAGGCCGCTAGTAGCGCGTGGATCCACCAGAGTCTCTGCGCCGGGATTATGAGGGCGATGGCAAGCAGCAAGCCAGCCAAGGGATCCGTTGCGAGAGAGGTCGCAATATGTGCGAGGTCTGGCAACTATCGGTCTGTCCTCTTCGGCTTGTTTCGCGCATCAGCAAAAGGAGGAGAGATCTCGCTTTTCCTCTCGGCCAATAGATTGAAGTCGGCGATCGGATGCCGATCTAGCGTCTTGTCGACGGCTTTCCGGCGCCATTCGTTCATGTCCAACGCGTAGGTTCCCCACATCCCATACCGGGCGGCCATCGCGTTGGTCTGATAAGCGTAATATTGGGCGTTGATGTAAGGGGAATCGAGACGAGCCCAACCGACGCGCAGCATTTTGGCGGCGAGATCCACACCGTTAGTCGTGCATTGTGCGACGGGTATCCCATCGTTCGCGTAGGCCAGACCGACGCAAGTCGTGGGTCTGTTTCCGACAGTCCTTTTCAGCCAGGCCTTGGCGAAGGGACCGCATGGAACGGGGGTAGGGGCCTGTTGCTTGTCCCGGTTGGTCCACTTTGCGTTCAAAGCCCATTGAGGAAGCTCACAGGTGTCGATGCCGGCCAACCTCACTTTATAGCCATTGCCAAGCGTGCCGAACCATAGCGTGCGGCCGTCAACAACGGTTACCGGGCCTTTGAACGTCGGCAACCGAACAGCAGCAGCAACTGGAGGCGCAGCCTGACCGCGTAGGGCGTGCCAGTTCTGATAGATCGGATCGGCGGCAAACGCCGGCTGGGCCAAAGAACTTGCGGCGATAAAAAGGAAAAGGCGGCTTCTCATGGCTGGGCGCTCCTCGATCGCTGGTTCGCCTCACGACTAAGCAGGATGGAAGGATGCTGAACGTCGGAGAATTGCCAAAGGCCGGCCTTCTTTTGCTGAGCAAGCTGCTCGGCTATGGCGTAGGGGGCATGATAAGGGAGACCATCGGTCTTCAAGGCAGCGAATGCATAGCCGCTTGTCACCATGATCTGCGCGAGGTCGAGCCTTTGACTGCCAACCGTGGCGTAACAAACGACATATGAGATGCCGTTAAGCTTCGCCACGGGGGCACAGATCGGTTTGGTGTCCTTGATGTAGGCAGCCAACATCGCAAGCGATGCCTCGCCGCAATCCTTCTTGTTGCCCTGACCATCCGTGTAGGCAGTGCCGCGCAAGCAGGACTGGATGCCATAGAGACGAAACCGTTCTAGGTTCGAGATCCAGGTGTCCCCCGTTTCCAGGGTGATGCCGGGAGCAAGATCGAAGTACCCTTCAGGTGCGGCATTGGCTGCAAAGGGCAGTAGAGTCGCGACGAGTGCAGCAGCAAGCTTCATTGCGCCTTCACCCGAGGATCTGCCCACATGCCGTAGGAACCCTTCTGGCCGATTTCCTGAGCCTCCGTGAGATCAGGACGTTCGAATGAACCATCAGCTTTCTTAGTCAGGCGAACCGCTCCTAACGACAGAAGCTGCTCCTCAAGATTATCAACCGTGTCCATTGCTCCAGGATAGTTATAGTAGCCGTAGCAAGTGACATCCTGAACGGGGGCAGTCTGCTCGCTGATGAAGGCCCTGCAGAACAGAACCTTGGGGCTCTGCAGCATCGTTTGCAGCTGCTGCGTACCAAACTCCTCGCAAGTCCCGGAATAGTCCTCTGCGCGATTGACCAGATCGCCGCTGCAGGGCTGAACGCCATACAGATGCAACGTTGTCGCTTCATCGACGCGAAACTCAGTCGCCGAGATAGCCTTGAAGCCATTGGCAGTGGCGTACCCTTTGCGATCAGCGACTTTGCCGGTCCCGTCGTAATACTCGACGACAAGAACCGTCTTGCCCGGCGCCGCCAGTGACCTGATGTAGTCCTTGTTCACCGCAGGAGCGGCAAGCGCTTGTGTTGCCAATGCGCAACTTAGAAGCGCGGGAATGATGGCCTGTTTCATATTCTAGCCCTAACCATCTGTAGTGCGATTGTTGACCCTGCAAAATAGTGTTTAACACCGATCAGAAAACTTGTAAGAGTGCATCAAATCGGTATCATGCGTGCATTAACTCTAGTCGGTTTTCATGGCGATCACAACACCGTTTGACGGGCGGGTGCGATGGATAAAAACACTGTCTATGCAGGGTATCTAGGCCCGCGAACCCTGACTAGCGGAGCATTATCCGTGCTGCTCGCGGCCAATACTGCAGCGTCACAAGACTTAGCCACAACAGGGCGTATTTCCAGCGATTACAACGATTCTGTGACAATCAATGAGGAATCTCTTGTCACGAACTTCGAAGATCGCTGGAGCGGTGTCGAGACATCGGAGAAGGAATTTGTCCTTGGTGCAAACGGTGTTGTCACGAAGGGCGGAGCTGAAGTATTGGGCGCAACGGCGTCGAAAGACGCGGGCGCCAAAGGGCATCACATTGATGCGTCTGTCAGCGCATATTTTGATGTCTCGGAGCGCGCCACCGGCCGCATTGAGCCTGTCCAAACTCCCACTCTAGATACTAGATCTAGTGATACCCCCGAAAATCTAGGGGCAGGAACTCCCGTTGAAGAGTGCGGGCCGTCGCCCCTGTCACCTGACGAGATTAAAGCGTTGGTTGCATCCACTGCGCGCCGATACAGCGTCGATGAGGGCTTCGCGGTTGCGATTGCCTGGGCCGAAAGCCGCTTCGATGAGATCCGCAATTCACCGAAAGGCGCACGCGGACCTATGCAGCTTATCCCCGAAACGGCGGCTCGCTTCGGTGTTCAGGACATTTGCGATCCCGCTCATAACATCGAGGGCGGGATGAAGTACCTCCGCTTCCTGCTCGATGAGTTTCAGAACCCGCTTCTGGTCGCGGCCGCTTACAACAGCGGGGAGGGGCGCATCTACGAATATGGCGGCGTTCCGCCATTCCAAGAGACCGTCGGCTATGTCGCAAAGGTTGTGAATTTCCAGCTTGGCCTACCGATGCCAACCGGCAAACGGAAGGCAAACGGGATCGTCCGAGACATGGCGGAAAAGAACACCAGCGATGCCGGAGTCATCGCTGTGGAGAAGACCGGCAAGTTCGTCGGCGGCGTGATGCATTTTTAAGGAGAGAACTATGAAGAACGTCGTTTCCCGGCATTCCGGGGCATTGAAGGCAGTAGCCGTCATTGGCTTGGTGGCAGCCCTGCAGGTTGCAGGCGCTGATCAAGCGCTTGCACAGGCTGGCGGTGGTGGCGGCGGTGCATTCGCCCCCCTTCAGACAGCCGTACAGATGATCGTTGACTTCATCACCGGCCCCTTCGGACGTCTGATGGCAATCATCGCCGTGATTGGCCTCGGCTTCCTTGCCTTTGCCGGCAGGCTTTCGTGGTTCACGGCCGGAGCCGTCGTCATTGGCATCGGTCTCGTGTTCGGCGCCCCTGCCATCGTTGACCAGATGATTTCGTCGGTAGGCGGCGGCTGATGAGCGATTTTCAGGACGAGAAGCCAGCTTTGACGCCGTTGGTGATCGGCTTGACACGTTCTCCGACGCTATGGGGCGTGCCCTACATGGCGGTCGTCCTGATCATCGGCGTGACAATCATTGGGTGGCTGGTGACGAACCATCTGGCGGCACTGCTGATCGCGCCAGCCGCCTACCTTGTCCTTTTCTCGCTTTGTGCCTGGGACAGCAAGATTCTCGACGTCCTGCAGGTCACGTCCCGCAAGACGCCAAGGACCCCCAACAAGCGCTTTTGGGGCACCAACTCATACGGACCATAGTAGATGCTGAAAGTCGTCAAGGAAGAGCTTGGGTTTGGGAAGGTCGCCGGCAACGAGCGACCTATGTCCGTTCACATCCCCTATATGCGGCATGTTTCTGACACGGTCATCGGGCTCGAGAATGGAACCCTGATCAGCGTCATCAAGCTTGATGGACTGTTCTTCCAGACGGAGGACCAGGCCGAATTGAACATGCGTTCTGTTGTGCAGAACACCATGATCCGAGCACTAGGTTCGAGCCGCTATTCTCTTTGGTCGACTGTAATCCGTCGTGAGGTCGAGACCGAAATCGGCGGTTCGTTCGATTCCTCCTTCTGCGAGATCCTGAACGATCGCTATATGGACCAACTTCGCAAGAAGCGGATGTTCACGAACGAAATCTACCTGACGATCGTGCGTTCGGGCATGAAAGGGGCGCTTGGCCTCGGCGACTCGCTGAAGCGGATCTTTGAACGCTCGAACAAGGAGGCCAGGGCCCAAGCGACCCGTGAAGACGTGACCGACCTCGAAGAGCTGGTTGGGAACATCGTGAAAGAGTTGCACAAGTACGGCGCAAAGCCGCTTGGCATCACGTATCGCAAGAAATCAGACGATACCGCGAAAAAGGACATCGATGGAGAAGACGCTAAGGGCGATCCGTATTCGGAGCCCTGCGAGTTATTCAACACGATCCTGACCTGCGGGGTGCCGCGAAAGATGCGGCTTCCGCGCATGGGAATTCGCAACTACGTCGGCACTTCACGGCTTCACTTTTCAAAGCGGACGATGCAGGCACAAGCGGCGGTGGAAGAAGATAGCCGCTATGCCGCTCTACTCTCAATCAAAGAATATCCTCCATTCACTGGTCCCGGCATGTTGGATGGGTTGCTGCAGGTGAACCACGAGTTCATCCTGACGCAGTCCTTCACCCTTGCAGACAAACCGATCGCACAAGAGCGGATCAGCCGCCTTCAACGCCAAATCAAGGCCTCCGACGAAGCGGGTAGTTCAGTCGAATCCGACATCGACTATGCTTTGAACAGCCTCCTCAATCAGGAGGCTGTATTCGGCTTCCATCATTTTTCGCTTCTGTGCATTTCGCGGGACCTCGAGGGATTAAGCCGTTGCGTGTCGGAACTTGGCGCTTGCCTCACCGACATGAACATCAACTGGCTCCGGGAAGACCTCAATCTTGAGGCGGCGTTCTGGGCGCAGCTGCCTGGAAACCGCTCCTACATCTCCCGCATCGCCATGCTGTCGAGCGCCAACTTCTCCGGCCTTTCCTCGATGCATAATTTCGCGACTGGACAAGCGGATCGCACCCATTGGGGCCTGCCAATCACCATTCTGGAAACGACCTCACAAACCCCCTACTGGTTCAACTTCCACCGCCGGGATATCGGGCACTTCACGGTGACTGGTCCGACAGGATCCGGCAAGACCGTAGGTTTGACCTTCCTGCTGGCTCAGGCGATGCGGGTTTCACCCACGCCTCGCGCCGTGTTCTTCGACAAGGACCGGGGGGCTGAGATCTTCGTCAGGGCGATCGGCGGAGCCTACGAAGTTTTGTCTCCGGGAACGCCCACGGGCTTTAACCCGCTGCAACTGGAAAACACCGGCGAGAACCGGGAATTTCTGGTCCGTCTGCTCAAGGCCATGCTGCGCGGCGATCGTCGCACCGACTTCACGCAAGAGGACGAGGACACGCTGGAAAAGGCAATCGTCCGGATCATGCAGGAGCCGGCAGCTCAGCGGAACCTCCCGAATCTTGCCGGCCTCTTGATGGGGCGGTCCAAGGCCGATGCCAACGATCTGTACTCGCGGCTTCGCCCTTGGATCGAAGGCGAAAAAGCCTGGCTGTTCAACGCGCCCCATGACGTCCTTTCCTTCTCGGGTCACAGCGTCTTTGGCTTTGATATGACCAACATCCTCGGAAACGAGGAGCTAAGAACCCCTGCGCTGATGTATCTTTACCATCGGCTGGACGAGCTGCTGGACGGTAACCCCGTCATGTTCTTCATGGATGAAGGCTGGCAGCTACTGATGGATGACACTTTCAGCGCCTTCATCGTCGACAAGATGAAGACGATCCGAAAGCTCAACGGCATCGTGGGCTTTGGTACGCAGTCGGCTGCTGACATTACCAAATCCAAAGCGTCGCACACGCTCATTGAGCAATCGGCGACCAACATCCACTTCCCGAACCCACGGGCTGACGAAGAGAGCTACATCAAGCGCTTCGGCCTGACGGTGAAGGAGTTCAAGTTCATCAAGAACACGCCTCCTGAAAAGAGAACCTTCCTGATTAAGCATGGCAACGACTCTGTCATTGCGCGTCTCGATCTGTCGACAATGCCGGATCTCGTGAAGGTGCTTTCAGGACGCAAGGAGACGATCGAGGAGTGCGCGGCACTTCGCGAGCAGTACGGAGACGAACCCGAAAACTGGTTGGCGAAATTCTGCGGATGGGAGAAGGCCGAATGAGGAACAGTCGGATTCTAACGCTGCTGGTTGCAGCCTTGGCTTGTGGAACAGCGCCCCCCGCCTCCTCGCAGGTTCCTGTTACAGATGGCGCCCTCACTTCAACAGATGCGGTGCGCAATGAAACGACGAAGCAGATCGAAGAAACAGACAGTCGCCGGCACTCCGTGAGCAAGAGCGTCACCTGCTCGATGTACCGGCCGGGGCGCGGAGGTGACGCCCCCTCGGCAGCACAAGCCAATCCGGAGATTGTCGGGCTCGTGAAGCGAGTGGCGCGTGAGGAAGGGGTAGACGAAACCCTCTTCATGTCTCTCGTCTACCAGGAGAGCCGGTTCAATCCCTGCGCAAAGTCGCCTGTCGGCGCCATGGGCTTGTCGCAGCTGATGCCCGGCACAGCCAAGGATCTTGGCGTGAACCCTCACGATATCGAGGATAACCTCCGCGGCGGCGCACGCTACCTGAAGCAGCAGCTCCGTACCTTCAACGGTAATACCAACCTAGCCCTAGCGGCATACAACGCGGGGCCAGGCAACGTTCGAAAGTATGGCGGCATCCCTCCGTTCAAGGAGACGCAGGGGTATGTAGCCGCGATCAAAGGCAAGTGGATGCCTCAGTT
Source organism: Allorhizobium pseudoryzae (assembly GCF_011046245.1). Taxonomy (NCBI): domain Bacteria; kingdom Pseudomonadati; phylum Pseudomonadota; class Alphaproteobacteria; order Hyphomicrobiales; family Rhizobiaceae; genus Affinirhizobium; species Affinirhizobium pseudoryzae. The sequence goes on along the minus strand of NZ_CP049243.1, from coordinate 56,246 downwards.
CGGAGGCTCCGATGTGTCGAACATCCCCGAAAACTTCGGCGGAGGCACGTCGGGCTTTTCAGGTGCGAGAGACGCAACGATCAACTCAATGGCAACCAGCCAGTCGATTTCCGAAAACAGCGGGAACGTTGTGTCATGGCTTCAGCAACTCGGCCAGATGGAAAGCGGCACGATCCAAGACAGCTGGGACCACAATTCCGGCGCACGCAATGCGAACCTCGAGATGATGAACCAAGTCATCCGCCTCGGAACAACGATGGCGGAGCTTATGAATTCTCAAAATGCACTCGATTTGGGCGGGCTCTCGGGGTCTTCGCGGTCCAGCGATTACAAGCGAGACGAGAAGGAAGACGATCGCGAGGTAGCTGACCTCTGCGACAAGGAACTGCAGCTTGAGTGGAATCCGGAGGAACAGGCCTGCGTTCGAAAACTCGAACCAGAGGCTGACATGAAGCTGATGTTGAGCGCCGAATGACAAGGAGAACGGCCATGAAAAGAGCATTCCTGACTGCGTTTTCGCTAGCGATGGCGTCTACCGCGCATGCACAGGTTCCCGTGATCGACAGCGCCAACCTGAGGATTGCAACGGAAACCTCTCAGACGACCGATCAGATCCTGGATACGAACAAGGAGGTTCTGAAGACGGTAGAAGAGACGCTTAAGGCCGTCACGGGGGATCGCGGCAGCGTTTCCAATCCCATGCAGAACCTCGCCGTTGGTCAAGGGTTCAGCGTTTCTCAGATGCCGTCACTCGACAGCCTCATGCAGGGCGGAGTCCCGAACTTCGGCAGCATGGGCGGTGACATTGGCCAGATTGCCACCACCTTCATCAACGGCCTTCAGCTGGTAAAAAACTTGTCTGGCAAGGCGGACAGCACGTTCTCCGGTGACAAATCCTACGAAGAAATGATGAAGACCGTCCTTGGAGTTGCTGCCCTAGTCACCGGCTCGCAACAGGCCGTTCAGTCGCGAACACAGGCATTCCAGCAGGCAGGTCAGCAGATCGGCCAGGCCCAAGACATCAAAGGGTCCATCGATCAGAACACGCAGCTGCAGGTTCAAACAGGCCTGACGATCAACGAAATGATTGGCGTGATGAACGGAGCGGTCGGCTCCCTGCAGGCCCAAAACCAGCGCCGCCTTGTCGACATCTCCAATACCAAGAAGGCGCTGACCTACGGTGACTAAGACATTTCGAGTGAAAGGCTTTGTGCTCCTCTCCGCTCTGGTTGCTGTCGGCGTAACTGGCTGCGCCGGTGCTCCGAAAGAGAAGACTGCACCATGCAAGAGGCCGGCAAACCTCACATCCTACGCCGAGGATCCGCGACAGGAATGTGGACCAATGACCAGCGTGAATGGCAACCCATCGGAAGCGCTGGCGGCGATCGACGCTTTCGCTGCAAGCGGAGAGCAGTGACCCCATGAACTTTCTAGGCGGCCTGCTTGAGGCTCTTGAAGATGCAGGGCGGAATTTCTCCCAACGGGCTTACGAGGTCGTTGGCGACGAGATCATGCCCTTGTTGACGATCATGCTCATTGCCTACGTCGCCTATTACGGACTTCAACTCGTCATGGGGACCGCGCGTGTGAGCGTCGGCGAGATCGTCGGCCGGGTCGTGCGAATGATGATTATCGTCGCCTTCATTGATCAGTGGGGCAATTTCCAACTCTTCTTTTACGACTGGCTGAACAACACCCCGGAAGACGTGGGGCGGGCGCTCCTGACGGCTAGCAGTACCGGGATAACTGAGCCGACAGACGGCCTCTCCATGATCTGGGAGACGGCGAATGAGGCAGCAGCAGCATTCGCGGAGCAGTCAGGCTACTTCGCCATTCTACCGGGCCTCGTAGGGTTCCTGATCATGCTGGCGGTTGGGCTGTTCATTGCCGTTGCGCTTGCCATCCTCGTGCTTGCGAAGGTGATGATGTGGGTGCTGCTTGGCACTGCACCGATTTTTATCGCCTGCCTATTGTTTGATTCCACACGCCAGTACGGAATGGCTTGGTTCCAGCAGGTTTTGACGTACGCGATCATTCCGCTCTTCGTTTACGTCGTCGCCGCCTTTCTCATCACGACCATGGACGCTGAACTGCAGAAGGTGGCAGCGGCAGCATCCGCGAACGAGATCCAGCTAGACGATATTTCGGCTTTCGTCCTGATCTGTGGGGCTGGCGCTTTTGTCCTCTTCAACATTCAAACGCTCGCCCAGGGAATTACCGGGGGCGTGGCAACGGGCGTTGGGCAGATCGCTCGATCGGTTGGCTACGCGACCGGTGTTGCACTGCCGGCAAGAGCTTTGACCGCGACACGTTCTGTAGCCGGGAGGGCTGGAGAATTAGGAATGGCCGCACGCGCCAGAACCCATGCCGGCATGCGGGAAAACATCCAAAACGCCGGTGCAGCAGAAGCGATGCAAAACAGAATTACCAACAACAGTCTGCCCAACTAGGCAACTGGTGGCGGGAATTAAGGGCTAGGATACATGGCAGAGAATAACGATGCTCTCCGGAGCTATTTTCAGGATGGGGACCGTTGGGAACAAGAGATCGTCAAAAAGGCCAAACGGTCCAAGGCGTTCGCTTGGCTGATTACGCTGATCTTCGGCTGCATCACGATCCTGTCGCTCTCCGCATTGGTGATGCTCGTGCCCCTTAAGAGCTTCGAGCCGTACATTGTCGAGGTCGACAAGAACACTGGCTATATTGAGGTCAAGACAGGGCTGACCCGAACATCAAACATCACCGATCAGCAGGCGGTCACTCAGGCGAACGTCGTCCGTTACATTCGATCCCGCGAGGGCTATGATCCTTTTGCCATCGAGCAGAACTTTGGAATTGCAGCTTTGCTCTCCACCGGCGACGCAGCACGCGACCTCCAGGCCCAATGGAGTGCCGCGAACCCTGATAATCCAGCTCGCCGGCTCGGCAAAAACAAGTCGATCACCGTCGATATAAAGTCTGTCACCTTCCCCAACACGACAACGGCGCTCGTCCGGTTCTCGACGCATGAGCGCTCTGATTCAGACGTCATCACGCGCCACTTCATCTCTATCGTTCGCTATCGCTACACGGATACGCCGGAGCGCAACGAATGGCGCTTCGAAAACCCGTTGGGCTTCCAGGTGTATGACTACCGCCGCGATCAGGAAACGGTGACCTCGGGAGGCCAGCAGTGAAATATGGCTTGCCTCTGGCGGCGTCGATCGCCGCTCTCACGATGACTCACGCCTATGCGGCGCAACAGCCCCGCCCTGGCAGTCTGGATGCGCGTGTGACCAGTGTCGTCTATCAGCCGAACAACGTCGTGAAGGTATCTGCGACCTACGGCATCTCAACGATGATCATCTTCGACGAAGATGAGAAGTTTGAGACGATCTCGCTTGGCGATACCGACAGTTGGCAGGTTGCCCCGTCAGAAAAGGGCAACATCCTTTTCGTCAAGCCGATAGCCAAGGACGTTTCCACAAACATGAACGTGGTGACCTCAAAGAGGATCTACTTCCTTGAGCTCAACGACTATGCACCGGAAGCAGGGAAAAAGGTCTTCGGCATTCGCTTCGTTTATCCGGAGAAGAACCTGAACGAGTCTCTGCGGAAGGAGGCTGAGTTTCGGGCAGCCAACCCGAACATTTCGAGCATCGACAAAGCTAACGTCAACATTGACTACTCTTTCTCGGGCGACGCGGCGCTGAAACCGACAATGGTGTTCGATGACGGAAAGAAGACCTTTTTCAAGTTCGGCCGAGGGACCGTGCCGGCCATTTTTGCCGTTCAATCCGACTTCTCCGAGACCCTGCGAAACTTCCGCAAAGAAGGCGAGTACATCGTCGTTGACGGCGTAGCCACGCAATACACGCTCCGGGACGGAAACCAGTGGACGTGCATTTTCAACCTCCGCAAGCCGGACTTTGCAGCACCTGATCCTGACATCATGGCTCCGAAACCGGATCCTGATGCCAGCAAACGCAGGAGGAGCGGCAACTAATGAAGCGCAGCCCTGAACTCGACGCAATGGCGGCGGCCGACGAGGCCGAAATCAGCAACCGAAACGTGAAGCGCAATCAAACGGTCGGCATGGCCGCCCTTTTGCTGGCTGGCGTCTTCGCCGCGTACCTGGTGCTCGCCACGTCCGGAGAAAGCCCGCCTGAAAGCCCGCAAAGTGAGGAGGAGTTCCGTACCACGACCTTCCGGCCGCCCGGTTTCGTGCGCGATGGAGAACCCACTCCCCCACCACCCGAACAGCCTGTCTTGGAACTTCCACCTCCGCCACCTCCGCCGCCAGCTCCGCCGGTGGACGTCACTGAATTCAACGTGCCTCCCCCGCCCGAAGTAGCTCAACCGGCGAGCGCCTCCCCGCCCGCCGAAGAGGTGTTTCCGGAGCGATTTCGGTCAAAGCTAATCACGCTTGACCAGAACCTGGGAGGATCCGCGAATGGTTCGCTCGATGGCTCGAACAGCGGCACGCCTTTGACCGTCGCTGGCGAGGATCGCAACAGCCAGTACCTGTCCTCAGCGAGTGCGATCGGTGACCGTTCCGCCAAGGCCCGGCAGATTGAGCGCATCGACGCCATGATCCCAGAGGGCACGCTGATCCCGGGCATCTTGGAAACGGCGATCGTCAGCGACCTTCCGGGCCAGGTCCGGGCCATTACATCCAAGGATGTCTACTCCTTCGATGGGCGGCGTGTCCTGATCCCAACAGGAACACGCCTGATCGGGGAATATCAGTCCGAAGTTACGCGGGGGCAGAAGCGGGTCTTTGTTGTGTGGACGAGGCTGATCCGGGATGACGGCGTGTCGGTGCGCTTGAACTCCATCGGCACGGACAGCCTCGGGCGATCAGGCCTGACGGGTCATGTCGACAACAAGTTCCGTGAGCGCTTTGGCGCATCAATCTTGCTGTCGATCGTCGGAGGCGGTGCAAGCTATCTAACCGGATACGGTAGCGACTCCAGCTCCGGAAACGATGACGCCGAAAGAGGTGCTGAATTGGCGCGAGAAACGATCGCGCAGACCTTCAGCGACATGGCGAACACGGTCCTTGCCGAAAACCTGAGGATCCCGCCAACGATCAGCGTCCCGCAGGGCGAGCGGATCTTTGTCTATGTTCGCCAGGACCTCGATTTCAGCGCCATGTACGACGATCCTGTCACGGAAGCGATGAAGGAGATCAAACGTGAACGTTATGGTAGGTAACACGACGGCTCATGATCCCCACTATTTCCTGAACCGGTCTCTGGAGCCCATCAGGCAATTTCTCGATGACCCGAAGGTGGTTGAGATTGCGGTGAACCGGCCAGGCCAAGTCTATGTTGAGCGCTTCGGTGCTGATCACATGGAGCATCATGAAATCGATGCTCTGACGGCACGGGAGATCGAGAACATTGGCGAGCGGGTTGCCGCAGCGACAAAGCAGTTCCTCAACGCCGCTAATCCGATCCTTAGCGCAGCACTGCCGACCGGCGAACGTATCCAGGTCGTCTTGCCGCCCGCGGCACCTGACGGTGGGTCGATCACGATCCGTAAGCAGGTTGTGCAGAATTTTTCTCTGCAGGACTACCGTGACAACGGCTCTCTCGACAAAGTCTCGGTTGCTGTCGGGGGCCTAAGCGACGTGGATCGGGAGCTGGTCGCCTATCTGCGCGCGGAGAAGATCTACGACTTCATCCATACGGCCATCACGAAGCGGGTTTCGATCCTGATCAGTGGCGGCACGTCGTCGGGTAAAACCACGTTTCTGAACGCGTGCCTGAACTCTGTAGACCTGAATGAGCGGATCCTGACGCTTGAAGACACTCGTGAGCTATTCCCACCACAGAAGAACGCGGTCCACCTGATCGCCTCCAAGGGTGGGCAAGGCACTGCAAACGTGACGATTCAAAACCTTCTTGAATCGGCGCTTCGAATGCGGCCGGATCGCCTCTTTGTTGGCGAGATTCGTGGCGCTGAGGCCTTTTCATTCCTTCGCGCCATCAACACAGGCCACCCGGGCAGCATGTCGACAGTACACGCCGATACGCCGCTCGGCGCCTATGAACAGCTTGCCATGATGATGCAGCAGTCCGGCATGTCCGCCGGCTACTCCAAGCAGGACCTGATGTCCTACATCCAAATGGTCATTCCGATCGTGATCCAGCTCAGGCGGGAAGGCGGCAAGCGCGGGGTTTCCGAAATCTACTTCGCACGGGATGCATCATGAGTAAGGGGCTACAGGCCTTCTATCTGTTCTTCTGCCTGTTGATCGCATTTGCAGCCTGGATGCTGGCATACGGTGCGGGGCTTCAGCTCTTCTACGGTGACGGTAGGATCCTCGAGGCGACAATTACCTCAAACCCATTCGCACCAATTCAGCAGTTCTGGGCCTATAGCTCCTCCCCTTCCCTTCAAAAAGTCGCGCTCGGCTCCGTAGTGCCCGCGCTGCTCGTATCAGGCCTCATTGCTTACCTTGGGCTCAAACCTACCAGCAATCCATTGGGGGATGCGGCCTTTCAGGATCTTGCAACCCTTCGGCGCGGGAAGTGGTTTGGCAAGAAAGGTCACATATTCGGTCGCATCGGGAGCAACGTCCTCCGCGCGTATGACGATCGCCACCACCTCATTATTGGCCCGACGCGATCCGGTAAGGGCGCGGGCTACGTCATCCCCAACGCTCTCATGCACGAAGGCTCTATGATCGTCACGGATCTGAAGGGGGAGGTCTACAAGGCAACCGCCGGCTATCGGAAGCGCAACGGCAGCCAGGTCTTCTTGTTCGCGCCGGGTTCCGAGACGACCAACAGCTATAATCCCTTGGATTTCGTTCGTCCGGAGCGAGGCAATCGCACGACTGACATTCAAAATATCGCCAGCATTCTTGTCCCGGAGAACACCGAATCCGAGAATTCAGTTTGGCAGGCCACAGCTCAACAGGTTCTCGCCGGCGCCATCAGCTATGTTCTCGAAAGCCCTTTCTACAAAGGGCGCAGGAACCTCGGCGACATCAACTCCTTCTTCAACAGCGGGACCGATCTGCAGGCCTTGATGAAGTACATCAAGGAGAAGGAGCCTTACCTGTCGAAGTTCACGATGGAGAGCTTCAATTCCTACCTGTCTCTCTCGGAACGGGCCGCGGCCTCGGCACTGCTTGATATCCAGAAGGCGATGAGGCCGTTCAAGAACGAACGCGTTGTGGCCGCAACGAACATGACTGACATGGACCTTCGATCCATGAAGCGTCGCCCCATCACAGTCTACCTTGCCCCGAACATCACCGACATCACGCTTCTTAGGCCGCTGCTGACGCTGTTCGTTCAACAGGTGATGGACATACTTACCATTGAGCATGATCCAAACTCCGTGCCGGTCTATTTTCTGCTGGATGAGTTTCGCCAGCTGAAGCGCATGGACGAGATCATGACGAAGCTGCCCTATGTGGCCGGCTATAAGATCAAGCTCGCCTTCATCATCCAGGACCTGAAGAACCTGGATGAGATCTATGGTGAGACGTCCCGACATTCGCTCCTTGGCAACTGCGGCTATCAGCTCATCCTTGGTGCCAATGACCAGGCCACGGCAGAGTATGCTTCCCGCGCGCTTGGCAAGAGAACTATCCGATATCAGTCTGAATCCCGCACTATCGAGCTTATGGGGCTCCCGCGCCGAACAAAAGTCGAGCAAATTCGCGATCGGGACCTGATGATGCCGCAGGAAGTGCGCCAGATGCCCGAGAACAAGATGATCTTGCTGGTGGAGGGTCAGCGGCCAATCTTTGGAGACAAGCTGCGCTTCTTTAAGACGCAGCCCTTCAAGGAGGCGGAGGCCTATTCTCAGACGCACATACCGACCGTTCCAACTGTCGATTACCTGCCACCTAAACCTGTTCCAGCGACCACGCCAGCCTATGCCAATGCAGGCCAGGAACAGGCTGAACAAGCGGAAGCGATAAAGCCTGTGACTGAGGCGAAAGCGGAGGAGCGGCGGGCGCCTGTCCAGGAGGAGGCTCCGAAAGAGCCAGCGCCATCCACCTCGCCCGCTCGCGTTGTGAATCCATCCGCCTTGGCCAACAAGAAGGTCAGCGCCGGGGGCACTCCGGAACCTGCAAAGGCAGCTGTGCCCGCTCCCGAAAAGCGCACGACACCTGTCTCAGAGAACGACATCGAAAAAGCGCACAATGATCGGGTTAGTCGCCTTAGGGAGGTCGTCGAACGGGAAGCCGAAGGCAAATCACCGCGCAAGAGGAAGAGCTTGGAAGAGCTATTCGCAGCGACCGTTCCTGATCCAATCATGGAACAGGCCGGCCGCTAATTCCGGTTCAGAAGGGCCAGAAGCTGGCTGCGTACTGACCCGCCTCTGTTAGCCAAGCCACAGAAGCGTGATACCAGCCGATCACGGTCCCGTAGACCTTGATCAGGATCGCGAGGATCCCCACGGAGACCATACCCCACACCATCATCTTGCCGACGAGGTCGGCAGACTTGGGGTCGTTTACTTCCACCAGGTAGGTGTTCTGATTACCGTCCTGCATGACACTTTAGCGATCACGGTCGTCCCGATTACGCTCCCTCTGTTCAACCTGTTCACGCTCCAACTCCTCGAGACGAGGAATGTGCTGTTGCGCGGGATCAGTCCGAGTGGTCTCGCCGCCCTGCTTGGCCGCTTCCCTGTCTCTGTTTACACGATCTTGCTGCCTCTGAGTAGCGTCCACCGTCTCAGCGAGCTGGTGAGCCTCACGCTCCGCTTGCCCGATCGGACGTTCCTCTTCCAGATCCACCCTGAGATCGCGTTGGCGATCGTCGGCAGTATCCGCTGTTATCGGCTGCTTGTTTGACTTGTTTTCGTCCCCACGCTCTTCATTGCGTTCAATGGTCTCGATCTCCGCGCGCAGTTCCGGATCTTCGTTGGCAACATCCCGGAGATAGGCGTTTCCGGTAGCGGCGAGTTGAGCTGCATGATGAAGCGAAGCCTCAAGGCCCTTCTCATACTGCTCCCGGTTTTCGTCTCCGAGCTCGCCGGCTTCGATATGGGCGAGGCCGGAGCGATAGTGTTCCACATTTGCCATCGCATCGTTACCAGCCTCAACGACAGCCTCTCCATGCTTGGCAACAGCTGCCTCCCACTGGGAGTTAGCATTCGTCTGCTCTTGCACCTCAGATGCCGTTCTTTCCGGCGCGGCACCACCCTCTCTGGAGACATCGCCAGCAGCGTTTCGGCCATCCTGCTCATCAAGCCCACGCTCCTTCATTTCGAGCATCTGCCTGCGCAGATCGACGATCTCGCGAGCGAGGGAGGAAACCTCTTCGAAGCCTGACCGGTCCTCTGGACCAGCGCTGCGCTGAAGGTTGAATAGAGCCGTTTCAACCGTCTTTTCGTACGCTTCGAACTCTGGGCGTGTCTGCTCGCGCATGTCCTTTGCCTCCGACAACATGTCTCTGATTGCTACCATATTGGAGCGGTAATCACCGCCGAAATCTGCATGAATGACTGCACCAGCAGGCGATTGATCCGTTTTGGCAAGGCCGTTTTCGAGATAGGAGCGATGCTGAGCGGCGTAGGCCGCAACCACTGTGTCGCCGGCGTTGACTGCAATCTTCTGCCAGGTCTCCTGCGCTTTTAGGATGTACTGGCGGCTTCTCTGGCTCGTCGCCACCATGCGCCGACCAGCTCGCTTTGCGTCATATCGCGCCTGCGCCGGATCGCTGGTGCCTACATGCTCGGTTCGACCGTCATGCTTGACGGCGCGAACCTGATTCCGCGTGAAGGCTGGCGGCGTGGCGAACTCTCTCCGATCGGTCATTTCCATATTGATGCCGTGGTCACGCGCCTTCTCGGCTATGACCTCACGCCATTGCCGGAAGGTGGCCGGAGTCGTCTCGATCCGGTCGCCCGACTCCGAACGCATGGTAACGATGGCATGGGCATGAACATGCGGCCGCTTGCCCCCCTCCCCTGCTTCTTTCGGATCGTTCTCCGGATCGTGCATAGCGAAAACGTACCGATGGCCCGCAAACTGCTCAGCCAAGAAGTCGCGAACAGCTCCTTCGAACGCGGCAGCATCCGTGCCGGCACGCGCCGACATGATCACGTGCATCACGTCACGGCTCTTGCGGCTGTGCAGCTCATCCCGCCATTCCTTTTGCACCAGGTCGCCCGCAGCCTTGTCATCGGCAATCGAACGTCCCTGATCGTCTCGAACGTCGTTCCGCTGCGCGATCAGGTCTCGCAACTTGGCAGCGCCATATTCCACGCCGTTGCCATAGCCTGTGAACGAGAAAGCCGCAGGGGCCTCTTTCGCAACGGCGCTGGCGTTGAAACGCTCCTGAACGATGGCGGCCGCCTTCGCGTCAGCCGTCAGCCGCTCGCCCTGCCCGCTGCGCAACACAACATAGCCCTCGACCTTCAGCGATCCATCGTTTCGGGTTTCGACAGAGTAAGCGTAGCGTCGATCACCAAAGCCACTGCTGAGAATGTCCCGCACCTGCTCATGCGGGTTCGAGCCGCCGGAAACGCTCACCTCGACGCTAAACGCGCCGATATCGCGGCTCTCGGTCCTGTTTTGGAAAAGGTGATCCCAATCGCCACGGAGACGCGCCAACTCCTCACGGCCACGCAACGTCTCGCCGTTCTCGTTCTCAACCTTCAGCTCCCCCCCTCTGGAAACATAGTTGAGCATCGAGCCTACGCGGGCGCCACCACCGTAGGAAGCCAATTTGACTACGGCGGGCTGGCTCCCTTTGGCAACGCTCGCAAGACGAACGTCCATTGATCGAATAGCACCCGAACCGGCAGCCATCGTCCTCGAAGGCGACGACACGTTGAATGCCGAAGTCCTCACCCCTCCCCTAGATCCCGACCCGCCTTTAGACATCCCAACCTGGTGCTGCAGATTCTTCAGTCTCTTCTCAAGCTCTTCCTCGACAGCGCTCCCACGGCCGCCCAGCGTCATTTCGTGCAATAGTGCCGCGCGCCTTTGCTCCCATTCGCTTGTGAAAGCGCCGAAAAAGAACTCCACGGCCTACACCTCGCCTCGGCGCTCATGCCCGGCACGGCGCGAAAGTGTCCGCAGCTCGCTCATTACGGCCGCCTGAATCCGCTGGACGTTGCTAAGGTTGATGTCCAGCTCTGAGGGATGGACCCCCTTTCCTGCATTCAGGGAGCGGGCTACCTGATTCAAATTGATGCCTATCATCCGCATATCTTCGAGCAATGCGGCCATGATCAACCTGTCTTCCGCAGTCAGAATAGGTCGAACGCCAGCACCCTCGAGGAGCAAAGAACGGAAAAAAGCAGACACACTCATACCAGCCGACTTGGCCGCTTCTTCGATAGCCGAATGCTCTGCATCGCTGATGCGGACGTTGATTAGACGCCCCTTGCGTTGCTTGGCTGTCGGCACTTCGATCGTGTCTTCACTCGTCAATCAACTAAGCCTTCCCGGAGCCTTGCGACCACCATCGTGGGCTTGTCCCACGATCGCAATGCAAAATGTAAAACATTTTTGCGTATCCTGCCACATAAAAACCAAAGCACTATCCCCCAATTTCAACCTAGTTTTCACCTCTCGACTGGCTCCGCTTTGCTTCGCAGTCTTTCCGTTGGAACGCTCACCAGGGTTCACCGCCAAAACCGCTTTTGAAGGCCTTTATTTGTCCCTCGTAGTCAGGCGAAAGGGACGCTTCGCTCTTCACCCTTGCGCCTTCCGTGCGAGCGCCAAGTGAGGCCTCACGCGGCTCCGGGGTTCACCACTCGACCCAGACACTTGTAAAAACCACACGACCAACTCGTGTGGTTTCATAGATGTTCTAAAGCGTGTGTTCACACGCATGTTTAGATCTTAACCTGCGTGTGTTCACATGTTAGGTTTGCTTCGATGTGAAGATCTTAACGACGATACTGATGTGCCGATTGAACCCACGTCGGATCGCTAGGGGGCGGGGGAACCATTAGTCTTGAGAGGATCGTGCAATGGCAATCTGCATATCGCTGGTAAGCGGTAAGGGTGGAGCGGGCAAGACAACCGCCGTAATCCTAGTCGCTGGAGAATATGCGCTTCATGGTAAGCAAGTGCTCTTGGTCGATGCCGATGGCCGACAAAACCTGAATGAGTGGTGGTCCCGTTCCGAGGCGAAAGACAACAGGCCAGACGGCATTGAGCTTCGCACGGCAGTAACCAACGCATCACTTCAGCATATTCTGGAGAACGAAACGCATAGGTTTGACGTCGTGCTGATCGACTCGCCCGGTCAAGACACCGTGCTGCGAGACACGATCATCGCCGGCTCGGACATCGTTATGACCCCGATCCAGCCAAACCAAGACGAGATTCTTGCTGCCGGCCAGGCAGCAATGGACGTGGCTGACACCTGCGATCGTACCGGGCGAAACATTCCACATCTCAACTTCAGAACCCGGATTACTCTCCCGGGACGTTCACTGGAAGCCTACCGCCTGATACGCCCCTTCATCGCAAACTTGCAGGAACAGGGATATGATTCATACCTCCTCGACACCGAGCTTTATGAGCGAAACCCATACCGCGACATCAGACTTGGATATGGGACGCTGCAAATGCTGGAGCTGAGCGACTCAGTCAAAAAGGCCCGGAGCGAGGTCATGACCTTGATGCAAGAAATTGAACGTTTCCTGCCGAACGAGCAGAAGAGGTCGTAAGATGGCTAAAGGGACTTCCAGCATATCTGATTTTCCCGTTGCACCGCGACGGTCCCGGGGAAATCCGCCCAATCCAATGTCGCAGCCGGCTATAGACAACGAAGCAGAAAACGCGGTCGCCAGCCATCAACCGGACGAGGTCGCTCTCGAAGAAGCTCCCGCTCAGGTACCAGCCGTTCAGGTGCCCCCAAGATCAAGTTTGATTTTGCCCTCACCACAGGCTCGCCGGGAGAGAGCGACGAACAAGTCGTTGGAGCGTGAGGCGTCCAGATTACGACTGCAGGAGCTCAAGCAGAACAAGGCGCGCGAGAGCAAGCACTTCGTCAATTGCCCTCTTGATTACGACACCAAGAAACGCTTGGAGCGCGCAGCCTCTGAAAACGACTTAAAAATGACTGTGATCGTCAAGGCCGCAATCGACCAGTTCCTGAAGGATAATGGTTATTGATCCTCGACCTTCGATTTCTGGCCGGGGTGGCCGTGGGCACCACCCTTGGCTTCTTGATCAACCCTGAAGCAGCGGAGAAGGCAGGGATCGACATTCAGTCCATAAAGAGGACTATGCCTGTTATTGGTTCTTCTCCAGCCGAGCCGGTCAAACAAGCTGATTGGCCAACCAACGAACACGCGAAACGAGAGCTGTTCCGGTTTGCGATGTGGGACTTTGAGACATTTGGGCCGAAGTCTGAGATTTTGATCACAAGGTGCTTCAGCATCGACCAGCTTTCATTGGCATGCGAAATGCGCGTGAAGCTGAGCTGGATCTCCGAAGAAAGAACGGTCGAGGGCGTTTTTCAATCCAGCGCCCACAGCTGGAACCTGATCGCTGCGAAAGCCGTGAACAGGAATACTCCCGCTGGATCTTGAGGTGATGGACAATGCGCCCTGAGTTGCAGATTTCGATATCGAGGAGATCAGCATCCTGGCATTCATTCCCCCCACTTTTGTTAGGGCTTTGTAACTGGCGCGCAGGATGACAGTGCCTTAATGGCACGTTATGGTGCGTGATATCTGCCACAGGCGGATTTGGGGACTGAGGGAATACTGACTGTGCGGAATCTATCCGACTATATCAAATCAAGGGAACTGGTTGAGACTACAGATCCAGATTTCCAGAGACCCTTGTACCGCAAGGAGGGATTCGACGGCATAGTCAGCTTCGGCGAGATCGACGCAAAACTTTCCGCATTCCTACTCGATGAACGCGCGAAAACTGGTCTGACCCAGAGTGATTTTGCGACCCTGGCTGGTCTCGCTCGAGTGGTCTACAGCCGCTACGAACTGAACATTTCGCGACTGACCGTCTCTCGAATGATTCACCTTTCTGAGCTCCTTGGGTTCCTGCCGATGCAGATGATTCATGCCGCAGCACCTCATCTCTACGGTAAAAATTCTGAAGAGGCCGATGATCGGGTTGAACTCTTCAGACTCATTCATGACCTCCCGCATGACACCATACGCAGTTTGATCGGTATAGTTGGCCAACTGACGCCTAAGGATGTTCTTGAAGCTCGGCAAAAAGCGGAAGCGGAGGCCGAAGCAAAAGCTGAGGCCGAACGCCAACGACTGACTAGAAAAGCGGCGAGAGTCAGCAGGAAAGGCCGTCCCCCTGGCCGGCCACCAGGTCGAAAATCATCCAAGGTCGATACCCCGACAGACGATTGAAGAACGGAAAGGGCCGTCAAGTGATGGCCATTTAGGAACGCGTCGCCCCTCACCCCGTTTTCCGATCGCTGTTCGCATTTGCACGCATCAGCGACATCAGCATCGGTCCCAGTCCGAACTCCCCTCCCCTCGCCCGGCGCGTGAGATCGCGGAGATATCCACCTGCCGAATTGATATGCCCTGCCCTCTCCAAGATTGCAGCCATGGCAACCGCCGCGTTCTCCGGCCCCATCACCTCGCAAGCCTCCTGGTAAGCCGACGGGCTAACACCAAGCATTGATCGTACCACCACCGCGGCGCCCATCAGCTCGCGCCAATGGGAGATCGTGCCGCCGGGCCCGTAGTCCGAAATCTGCGGGCAGGCTTTCAGGACCATCGACAGCGGGAACGCCTTCATCTGTTCCGGCTTTGCCAACGGCTGAGCAACCGCTTTGGGTGCTACTTCCAGCTCGACGGCTCCGCCCTGCTCTTTTCCAGAGCTAGGTTCAAGTTCATAGATGGATTCGGGTTTTGAATTCTGTATGTGGCGGCCATTTTGAACAGCATTGCCGTCCATATTTTGAGAATCTAACTGATTTTCCAGAAGGTTGAGGATTTCGGTGCGCAAAAGCTGCATCTCGTCGAGGATTGCCTCCACCTGGCGACGATCAGGATTGCGGGGAAGTCGGCTGACAATGCCGACATACATGTCTTCGATGGCTTCCCAGTCGCCGTCAGCCCCCTCCTCCATCGCGGCGGAAATTAGCTTGCGTACATCACGCCGGCAGATAGTCAGCGCCTCTTTGGCTCGTCTGAACTGCAGGCGTTCGGCAGCGACTTCCTGTGCCAGTGCTGCAAGTTCCGCAGCGCGAGCCAAAAGTGGAGAAAGATCGAACCCAAAGGCTTGCTCGATATCGCCACCCTTGTCCCGGTGAGCGTAGCGCTTGCCGTTCGGACTATCCTTGCGCTGGATGAGCCCGGCTTCGACCAGGGCAGCCAAATGGCGCCGCAAGGTCGTTCCAGTGATGCCGTGCGCTCTGACAGAAAGCTGGGCGTTCGAAGGGAAGACCACCAATCCGCTATCGCAGTTGAGCTCGCTTTCCGGATAAAACGTCAGCAATGCGTCCAGCACAGTCAGCGCCCTGTCCTGGAGGCCGAGGCGTTCACGGGCCTCACAGGCGTCGCGAAACACCTTCCATTTTTCGACCGGGCGGTTTGGTTTCGTCTCGGACGTCTGGAGCTGCCTCTTTACAAGAGCAAGCACAGCCGGCCGCCGCCCAAAGGGCGTCGTCACATTTCCCGTCTGCATATTCCTTCACCTTTCTTCAGGCAAAAGAAATCCGCTCACCAAAACGATGCCAAAGACTCTTGACTGAGATTCATGGAAATGCGATTCTCGATCTTGCTAGGAATTGAGAGAGGCTTCCATGACGGAAACGTTTTGGGGGCCTTTTTCTTTTGTCGCGGTCTCTCCTCTTGACCAATTAACGAGTGTCTCGATCACACCTCTTGGTGAGTTGGATCGGAATGATTGTTGTATTCGTTTAGAAGATCAGGCATTCGGTCCGCCAGCCAGCGCGCGAAAGCGCGTTCCTGCTTCGGGATTGAGACCGTAGTTCCAGCCGAATTACTCTTCATGCGGCCAAAAACTCGGTCACCCACGGCGAAGTCAACAATCTCTTCAGTTGGTTCCGCAGTCACTTTGTCTGCTGCAGCATTTGCAGCTCGTATCGCTTGGGCAATACGGCTGGAGCTGTCAGCGCCTCGAAACTCGACCGTGTTGATTATCTTGCGAACACGTGCTGCGCTGCTCGGATCTTTCAGCAACTCGGCAAATGCGGTCCATTTCGGTCGACCAACTCCTTTTGCTCTGCCGATCGCAAGAATGATGTCTTCGGGAACCGCCTCCGTCACTCGAAACAGATGCGATATTGCCGCTTCTGAAGCTCCCAAGATTGGGCACATGGCGCGATGGGAAAGGCCAGCACTTTTGAGCTGTACTGCCCACATTGCCTGCTCGATCCAGGTCAAGTTTTCCCGAACACCATTCTCAAGCGATTGCTCTTCAATCAATTGCCGATCGGAAAGCTCTCGAACATACGCTCGAATCTTTATGGTCTCCGGGCGATCCGCTTCTGCCATTATGGCCTTGATCGCCGCCCATCGACGGTAACCGTAGGCAAGCTGGTAATGATCCGGTTTCGTCGGATGCGGCCGAACGAGAACCGGAATTTTTTGGCCTTCGCTTGCGATGGAAACCTTAAGCGCCTCGAGCTCTTTGGCCGCATCTTCGTCGTTGCCAAAGCGATCTCTATAGGGGGAGCGGTCGATACGGTCAGGATCGAGTGAAATGACACTATCTTCTGTGAGCTGTGTCAGTGCTCGACCCACATTGGAAATGACAGGTGAAGAGTGCCGCCGCGCCAGCGAGGGCTTGTCGGACGCGTCCGACACCACAGGAGATTCTGTCCGGCTTTCGGCGGCCGCCATTCGCTGAAGGATGCTTTTCTTCATGTGCTACGTCCCCAAACTTTATGAACGAGGTCGAGGATCTCGGAGTTAACTCGGTCAGCACTCTCAATTGCGCGCTTCAACGCTTCACGACCGACCTCACCCGACTCAAGCTCGTATAGGGTCTTCTTCGCTACCGCTGCACCGGCGATGGCCGTCGATTCGAGGGCCTCCGCTACGAGTACATCATCACCAAACAATCGGCGCATGACCCCAGACATGTACTTCTGCGGCCCGTCATTCGGGTTCACGCGAGTGAGCAGGAAACGGAAAAAGTCATGTTCAAACTTAGCACCAAACTGCCCCAGCACCTCCGATAGATCGGAGATCATGATCAGGAACTGATTGCACGATGCAACGTCGAGCATCGCCGGATGAACAGTAATGATTAAGGACGTGGCTGCGTAAAGCGCGGCGAGCGTCGAGTATCCAAGGGACGGTGGGGTGTCGATGATAACGATATCGTATCGATCATCGACGCGGGCCAGGGCACTGCTTAACCGCTCGAAAAACAAACCCAAGTCATCTCTGGTTTTCGAGGTCAGATAGGACGGGGTATCAAACTCAAAGTCCATGAGCTCCAGATTGCCAGGAACTAGATCGACACCCGGGAAATAGGTTGGCCGGATCACTTCAGCGAGCGGCCGCCTCTCATTGTCATATCGAATGGCTGCATAGGCTGTTTGATTCTCGCCGAGATCGAACTCGGGCTGAATACCAAATAGCGCAGTCATCGACGCTTGCGGATCAAGATCCAGACACAGGACCCGATAACCCTGAAGCCCTAGAAAATGTGCGAGATGGATAGAAGTGGTTGTCTTGGAACTACCACCTTTAAAATTCGCCGTAGCAATTACCTGAAGCTTTTCCCCTTTGCGACGATGCGGAAGCAGCTCGCCAGCTTCGTCCGGACGAAGTTCGGCCAGGAATGCCCTCAGTTCCTTGACCTGTTCTATCGTGTAGGTTCGCCTATTGTTTTCTGCACGCTCGGGCAAAGGCCCCTTCCCTTCCAGCGTCAACTGGCGAAGAGTACTTTCCGGAACCTTGAGTAGCCTCACTAGGTCAAGGGTTGAGAATGTCCGACCAAATGTTTTCTGCGCAGAGGGTGGATAAACAGCCTCACGCATATCGTTCAGCTCCGCAGAGAGTTTCGAGGTGTAGACCCCGATCTTCGACGCAGTGTCTCTGACGCTCTGAGAAGCTGGCTGCAACATTCAATCCTCTTGACGGTTCTGACCACTTTACGGGATCATTTCCGTCAGGGATGCCAGACTGACTCCGATTCTTCAAGGCGTTTTTCGTTAACAAGAAGTTAACGCATCAAGGATGCCCGACTTTACAGTTGTAAAGTTTTGGGTCGATGCGCATGAGGCCCGACAGTTATCCCAGGCCCCCTACCTTTTAGAAGAGCTGAACTGTCGCAGATAGTCAGCGACTGCCTGAGCCTTTGCGGCGGCAGTGATTACTGCACGTGAATCCTGCTTGAGCACCTTGAGCCAGTTTTCAACGTAAGTCGCGGTGTTGTCTCGCGGATCATGCTCGATGCCAAGATCGGCGCAGACGAAGGCGGCTGAGATCTCGGCAACAAGCTCCTCCATGGCGTAGGCCTCACTGCCGAACCGCCCACTCAGGTCACGGCCCAAACGTGCCTTTGCACCACTCCAATGAGAAATTTCATGAAGAACAGTGCTGTAAAGGTGAACCTCGCTGAGGAACCGCCCCCGATCCGGAATCAGAATGTCATCGAGACCAGGGCGATAACAAGCCTGCTTGCCGCCGTAGGTGATCTTCGCGCCAGTGCGATCTATGAAGGATTCGACGTTTTCGAGAACTGGAACGGCATCCATTGGCACATCATCGGCCGGGCTCTTGAAGCGGTCAGGCAGGTTATCGATCTGCTCGACGTTGAAGACAGCGTAGCCCTTGAGATAGGGGACTGCGCGATCGTCCGCCTCCTGATCCTTCGGCGTGAAGGTGCCGTACTTGACGACGAGGGTTCCTTGTTCGCCCTTGCGGACCTGGGCGCCAAGCTCCTGAGCCTGCCGGTAAGTCACCCATGTGTTTTCGTCGTAGCCGGCGAGTTGCCCGGAGAGCCAAAGCATGACCACGTTGATGCCGCGATAGGCTTCGCCGGAGGCACGCAGCGGCGTAGCCGACCTGCGAACATTTCCGCGCCATGGCCGAATCCAGGGCTTGGTGCCGGCCTCGAGCTGCTGGATGATGGTGTCGGTGATCCGCTGGTAGGTGTCCTTTACGCTCTGCATTGCCGTCTCCTGTTCGTTGGTTGACGGCAAAGATCCGAAGATAGCGAAACGACCCCATGCACCCGTAGGGCCGCAACGGAGTGTAGGACCGCGCAAGCGGTTGAATGGGGAAGGGGCTATCGTAGTTTGTCCGTCAAATCATCCAACGGACAGGGGAGGGCGCAGAGCTCCGGCACCCCGGCCAACGACAAAGGCCCTCACTGCAGCGATAGGGCCGCAGGTCAGCGTTCTCTGTCGTCTTGGTCGCGGTTTCGCTGGCGATCGGCAAGCTGCTGCGCTTCGATAGCCTTAAGCTCGGCATTGATGTGCTGCGACTGAGGCTCTTGGGCCTTTTGCTGACCTGGCTGCGAATGGGCATCTTGGACCTGTTCCGGCCGACCCAGAGTCTTGAAATCAGATCGAGCGGTGAACTTAACTTCCTCGTCGTCAGGAGGCATCCGCTCGGGGAGATCAGCACGGTCTACGGCCACAATCCCCTTTTCGGTCACGAGGCTCGCTACGCGATTGTCATGGCCGAGAACCTGGCCTTCGATCACTTCGCCCGGGCGGGCCGTGCGGATATTATGCTCGAACGGTTTCTCGCCAGCCTGCTCAAGATCGGACATGGCACGGCGGATCGCCTCGCGGCGGTTAGGATCCATTGCATCCTGGATGAGGTGCTTCATCGCAGGACTGGACGGATCATTCGTGGTCTCAATGGATGCCTCGATCATGCGAGGCTTAGTGATGACGGTCAGATCGATGTCATGCCCATAGGTGCGGCCCAATGAGACCACCAGAGCTTCGTTTGCCCTTCCATTGCCTTCGCGAAAGGCATGAACATAGTTCAACTCAGATAGGACGTGAGCGGCCTTCTCGGCGAACTGCTCAGGTGTAGCGGCTTTAAGGCCCTGAACGTCTCTAGCAGGCCTCAGCGCCTCGTTGAGGCCCATTTCGATGCGCGAGCCGGGGAGGAAAGTCGTATCGCCCTTCGAAAGCCCGCCTACCGGCTCTACCCGATCCCCATCGACGACAGGACTTTCATTGCGCGTATGTCCTGCCCATTCATAGATATCTTGAAAGATGTAGCCGTGCAAAGCCTTCAGATGCGCTGCGTCGTGAGTACCGGTAGGGCCTTTTCCCTCGGCCAGCTCCGTAATCCTTGAGTCCGCAATCGCGTACTCGGCTTCGCGCAGTTCTGAAAAGCTCCTGATATTGAGCTTGTTCTTCAGAACATCCTTGTAATCCTCATCCTCTGACGTGTTGGGATAAGTGTAGGAGCCTTTGGCTTCATCATCGCGGGCCAAGCGAAACCTCATGCAAAAAGGCCGCCTGAGTTCACAGGCGGCCGCCATAAATGTCTAGGTGATGATCAAGGCCGCTTGAATCGGGCCAGCATCTCTTGGCGCATTTCCTCGGAAGTGATGTCCCCAGCGACGTAGCGGGCCTTCGCTTCTTCCAAGACCGGGTCACCGGTGTAACCCTGCCGCATATTCGCAGCGCGTGCCTGATCTGAAGCCTTCTTCCGTGCTGCAACAGCTTCCGGAGAGCGATCGGGGCGAGGGGCATGAACGTTCATTGGCAGAGCCTCCAGTTACTGTTCCAATTAGCACAAAAAGAGCCGAGTATCCAGCGAATGCGGGGTAAGCGGCTCTTTATGGTGGGAGCCCGATCAGAGATCGGGCCTCCCAGAGCAATCAATCGCGGGGTTCCCATTCGATGATGGCCTGCAGTGCCACGTCATCTTGGCCGGGGTAGCGGCCCAAGTTGGCGTTGAAGCCGAGGCGCTTGATGGAGAGGGTGTAGTACGGCTTCCCTTCCCCGCTGGTCTTCTTCCAGATGCCGCCAACTTCAATGTCGTGGCCGCGAGGTGACTTCGCATAGACGCGATGCGTCGGAGCCTTTTCGTTGGTGGAGTCGAAAGGTGTAACCTTCCGCGAGGACCACCACAAGCAACAAAGACGACCCGGGAGGCAGCTTCATGACCCGGCATGGAATGGCAAAAACTCCAGCCGCAGGCTTCACGCCTCCGGCAACCGACCCACATGCGCCTGAGGAGATCACTGGCGTCGATATGCTCCCAACGAGAGGGGTGCCAGGCTGTCAAAGCCGCGCGGAGCCGCAACGAAGCGACCTGTCTGTAGCCATCGAACAACTTCCTGGTTGCAGTCTCACCACCCCGCGCCTCAGCCGAAAAGCGAAATCTCCATAGCATCAGCCTGTAGTCCGCGGGTTCCTTCCTCGGGGACTTTCGTACGCCTGCCGGCGCCCGAAACTCTTCACGCAAGCGGACTGTCCGATGAGGGGGTGCCGAACGGCCAAAACCGCCCATCCACGTATGTGGTGATCTGGTCCGCGTTTGGCCACAGCGGTCATTCACTTTACAGGAGGGCTGTCTGATGTGGGGCCGGAAAGGTCCCTCCGCTTTCTATCATGCGAACCCAAAAAGCGGACAACGCTCATGCGGCAGACAGCAGAACCAGACAACTCTGGTCGCAAGAACCCGCCGCCCTCCCGGGCTGCGGTCTGTTTCGTCTCCTTAAGGGCGATGTCGTCCCTGAACTGCCCCCCATTTCGACCGGACATTCGGCATAAGCAGAAAGGCTCAAGCACAGGCTTGAGGACAGGCTTATGTCTAACGAGTATCGACATGTTGAATTGCTGACGGGTGATGTCCGCCGTAGACGGTGGACAACCGAGCAGAAGCTGACAATCATCGAGCAGAGTTTCGAACCAGGCGAGACGGTGTCTTCGGCCGCTCGCCGCCATGGCGTCGCGCCCAATCTGCTTTACCGCTGGCGCAGGCTCTTGAGTGAGGGAGGTGCTGCAGCCGTGGATTCGGACGAGCCGGTTGTCGGCAATTCGGAAGTGAAGAAGCTGGAGGATCGTGTCCGCGAGCTGGAGCGCATGCTTGGCCGCAAGACGATGGAGGTCGAAATTCTCCGCGAAGCCTTGTCCAAAGCAGACTCAAAAAAACGGATATCGCGGCCGATCTTGTTGCCGAAGGACGGTTCCCGATGAAATCAGTCGCCGACACGCTGGGCGTATCCCGTTCCAACCTGATCGAGCGGCTGAAAGGCAGATCGAAGCCGCGTCGCTCCTATCACAAGGCCGAGGATGCAGAGCTCTTGCCCATCATCCGCAGGCTGGTGGATCAAAGGCCAACCTATGGCTATCGGCGGATCGCCGCGCTCCTCAATCGCGAGAGGCGAGCCGCCGATAAGCCTGTCGTCAACGCTAAACGGGTTCATCGCATCATGGGCAACCACGCCATGCTGCTGGAGAAGCACACCGCCGTTCGCAAGGGCCGCCTCCATGACGGCAAGGTGATGGTCATGCGCTCGAACATGCGCTGGTGCTCGGACGGGCTGGAGTTCACCTGCTGGAATGGCGAGGTCATTCGTCTCGCCTTCATCATCGACGCCTTCGACCGCGAGATCATCGCCTGGACGGCGGTCGCCAACGCGGGCATCTCCGGCTCGGACGTGCGCGACATGATGCTGGAGGCGGTCGAGAAGCGCTTCGCAGCGACCCGAGCCCCGCACGCAATCGAGCATCTCTCGGACAATGGCTCGGCATACACTGCGAGGGAAACGAGGCTGTTTGCCCAGGCGCTCAATCTGACGCCTTGCTTCACGCCGGTGGCCAGTCCGCAGTCGAACGGCATGTCGGAGGCCTTCGTCAAAACCCTGAAGCGGGACTATATCCGCATCTCAGCTCTACCGGACGCCGAAACAGCGCTCCGGCTCATCGACGGATGGATCGAGGACTATAACGAAATCCATCCCCATTCCGCGCTCAAGATGGCTTCTCCCCGGCAGTTCATTAGGGCTAAATCAAACTAGCCGACATGTCCGGTGAAACGGGGTGCACTTCAGTCCCTAAACTCAGATCGCTGACGCTGCTGCAGGCATTTGCTCAACAATTTTGCATCGACTCTCTAATTCATTAGCTATTCGTAAAGATTCGACTCCTAGATTTCATGTCCAGTGATCACGAGGGGACGCATAAGCTTGCTCGGCGCATAAAAATTAAGCGTCTGCTTAAGTATAGAGCTTAGCCTTCAAGGGGGCGCGCACTCATTCGATAGGTTTTGGGAAGGGGACACAATGACAATCAGGGTAAAACTTCTTGCATGCATCTCGCTGCTGACCGCGGCACTAATCGCGATCACTGCGTTCAGTTTCTACGCCATGAGGGTAGAGGCGGAGATCGCCAACTCGATCGTTCTAGACCGCGTTATGCCCATGGAGCAGCTCAAGCGGATCGGCGACGGCTATGCCGTGGATATTGTGGACACGGCGCACAAGGTCCGTGCGGGAGCAATGTCTCCAAAGGATGGCTTGGCGAATGTCGACAGGGCTCTTGCTTCCATTGAGGCCCATTGGAAAGAGTATATTTCAACGACGCTGACGGCAGAAGAAAAGCAAATCGCCGACAACTTCGCTGAAGTACGTGCTAAATCAAATGCAGGTGTAGAGAACCTCCGGCAGATCCTTGCATCTGGCGATCGCAACGCCCTTTCGGACTTCGCTGATCAGAAGCTCTATCCGACGATTGACCCCCTCGGCACTGACATCTCAAAGCTGATCGATCTGCAGATCGAGGTGGCAAAGCAGGACCTCGATAAGGGCAATCAACTGACATCGTTGCTGACGACCTTTATGACAACGCTATCGGTGCTTGGTGCTGCCGTAGCGGTGTTCTCTACATGGACCGTCTTGCGCGGCGTCATACGACCGGTGAATTCCATCACGGCAGCAATGGCCGATCTCGCCGCCGGCAACCTTCAGGTCGAAATCTACGGCGAAGGACGCAAGGACGAGATTGGCAAAATGGCCTCGACAGTTGCGATCTTCAGGGACAATGCGCAAGAGCGCGTTCGTCTTGAAAAGGAAGCGGAAGCGAACCGGTCGCTCAGCGAGCAGGAACGCATCGAACGGGAACGCAGACAGGCTCAGGAAGCGGCGGAAGTCCGTTTTGCAGTCGAGAGCATCGGTCACGCTCTGAACGAGTTGTCGAGTGGCAAGCTGACCTACCGGATCGAAAGCGTCTTCGCCGAACGACTGGACCAGGTCCGCATCGACTTCAATGAAGCCGTGGCTAAGCTCGAGGATGCAATGCGCCGGGTCGGTCAGAATGCGCAGGCCATTGCTGCCGGATCCAACCAGATCCGCGCGGCTGCAGACGATCTGTCGAAGCGGACGGAACAGCAAGCAGCATCCGTAGAAGAAACAGCAGCAGCGCTCGAGCAGATCACGACAACCGTCTCCGATTCCAGCAGACGCGCCGAAGAAGCGGGCAAGCAGGTTCAGGAAACCCGCCAGTCGGCCGAGCGGTCAGGAGAGATCGTGAATCGTGCAGTTCATGCAATGCAGGAGATCGAGTCGTCGTCGCGCGAAATCTCAAGCATTATCGGTGTCATCGATGAGATCGCCTTCCAGACGAACCTGCTAGCACTCAACGCGGGCGTCGAAGCGGCACGTGCCGGAGAGGCTGGCAAGGGCTTTGCTGTAGTCGCTCAAGAGGTGCGGGAGCTGGCCCAACGGTCGGCCTCAGCGGCAAAGGAGATCAAGACATTGATCTCGAAGTCTGGCGAGCAGGTGGAGAACGGCGTTCATCTTGTCACAGAAACAGGCAAGGCACTTGAGCATATCGTATCTCAGGTCCAAGCGGTCAGCGTCAATGTTACCGCAATTGTGGAAGGCGCCAAGGAACAGGCGACAGGTCTGAAAGAGATCAATACGGCAGTCAACACGATGGACCAGGGTACGCAGCAAAATGCGGCCATGGTCGAGGAATCGACCGCCGCTAGCCACTCTCTCGCCAAGGAAGCAGAAGCACTCTTTCAGCTCATTGGTCGCTTCGAGATCGGCAGTTCGCAGAACAGGTCTGCGCCTTCGGAAGTTACCTCCGTGAATGCCCCCACTGCGTCGCCAGCCCGCAGGCTGATCAGCCGGGTTGCCACAGCCGTCAGAGGCAATACCGCAGTAAAGAACGAGGCGTGGGAGGATTTCTAAGCTTCCGAAATCGAGACGCAGACTGGCGGGCCGATCAAAATCGGTCCGCTAATCCATCCATGGAGAGTGTGCAGTAATGGAAGTTGACACCGAGCTGATTACAGGGCGAATCTTGGGGCATGGCCTGAATAGCCTGCGTGTTAGATTCACCATAATGATTGGCGTGTTTAGCTCCCTGATTGCCGCACTGGTGTTCTACCTTCTGGAATACCAAGATGCTGAGACTTCTCACTCGTTGACCGCAGTCGGGTATGCCAAGCTCGTGGCCTCGATTGCTGCCGCCTCTAGCTTCACTTACTACATGACCGGGCGGTTGACCCGTCCGATTCAGAACCTGAAGGCGAGCACAGAAGCCATCGCTTCGGGCAACTATGAAACCGTTGTGACGGTGGACTGCCGATGCGAAGTCGGAGGCCTGGCTGAGAGCTTCCGAAAAATGGTGGCGCGGCTCAACGACAATGTCTCCAAAATCAATACGCTGGCTTACGAAGACGGCATAACAGGTCTTCCCAATCGCGCAGTCCTTAACGAGCTCCTTGAGAGAGCCGAGAAGCTATCCGGGCATATCCTGTTCATCGACCTCGACCGCTTCAAGCAGGTCAACGATCTTTACGGCCACCAGATAGGAGACAAGCTGCTCAAGATGGCGTCCTCCAGAATGCTGGTCGATGGTCTCCAGATTACCGCTGAGAATGTGAATCTTTGCCTCACCCCAGATACCGTTGATGTCGCATCGCCCGGGTGCCGGCTCCTTTTTCGCTTCGCCGGGGACGAATTTGTTGTCCTGGTGACGGGTGAAAATAGCCAACAGGAGATCAACCAAATTGCTCAACAACTGATCGATGCTTTGGCTGATCCTTTCGTTATCGGCCAAAGGCGAATCCAGATTGGTGCGAGCGTGGGTATTGCAGCACTCGGCGGGGGCATATCTTGTGCCGACACGCTGAAACATGCCGACATGGCAATGTATGAGGCCAAGAGCCGAGGACGCGGAACCTATGCAGTCTTCGATGACCTGATGCGCGAAAAGGCTATTGACCGTGCAGAGCTTGAGCGAGATTTCGTCCATGCGATAGACAACGACGAGATGGTTGTTCACTACCAGTCTAAAATCGACCTCAAATCTGGTGAAGTCGAAAGCTATGAAGCTCTGGTCAGATGGGCGCATCCCACACGGGGACTGCTGTATCCGGGCAGCTTTCTAGATGTCGCCGCCGCTGGTGACGGACTGGAGCGGATCGGTCGCAAGGTTATGTCGATTGTTGCGCAAGATGTGGGTGAACTGAGTAACCCAGGATTGTCAGCACGGGTAGCTGTTAATGTATGCCCAACCCAGTTCGCAGACGAAAACTTCGCCGAGAAGCTCTCCTCCTATGTTGTGTCTCGTGGCATCAAGCCAAGCGATCTGGAGTTGGAGGTGACAGAGTCGGTTGCGATGCTGGATCTTGACAAGGCTCGTCAGCATCTTGAGGCGCTAAGGGCCGCAGGGTTCAAAGTGGCGATCGACGATTTCGGAACCGGGTTTTCGAACTTGGCACAGCTCTCCAAGCTCCCTTACGATTTTCTGAAGATCGACCGCTCACTGGTTCAGGACATCGCCACAAGCCATGATAGCCGGATCATAGTGTCATCCGTTATCGCAATGGCCCATGGTCTTGGACACAAGGTCGTTGCAGAAGGTGTCGAAAACGCCGATCAGCTCGAAGTTTTGAGAACACTCGGATGTGACATCGCACAAGGGTACTTTTTCGGGATTCCATCACCGATAACCGAGCTGGCCGCTAGGTCGGCTGACGGCTTGACCACAAAGTTTGCCGCCGTGTCCTAGGGTCCATGAGTCATGACCGAGGATCAGATACCTGCCTTCGTAGAGGAGCTTTTGGCTACAGGTTGTCCGGTTTACGCGATTGGTCGCGAAGCGTATGTCATCGCGGAGTTCGCGGTGCCTGAAACGCTGAGGGGGGCCATCAGCGAACAAGTCAATGAGATCTGCGAGCGCTATGGCAAGCGCGACCACCTTCTCCTGAATATCGCTCATCACCTGCGAACCATCGGTTTCGGTATCGAACTCACTTGTGAAATAGTCCACTGAACTGAGTTTTGCGCGTGCGCAAATCGAACGACCATCGCAGTTGTTGCATCCGGCCAATTACCGAAGTGAAGGCGCGAAGCCGCGGCATAGCATTCGATCGCCAACGACCGTGTTCGTTCGTCGGCCCCAATACAGCCGTCAACTTCGAAGCAGCTCATGTCTTCTCTGAAGACGCGTAGCCGTCTGGCGGCTATTTGTCCCGGAATGTCTCCTTCGGGGCGAAGGCTGACTTCGCTCGTTGGAGTGTCATTCAGCCCTCAGCCTGAGGTGCCGCGAAGCGGACGCCTGAGAACTCGCGCCCCTGAACAGCCGCGCCTCGTGTTGGATACCAAGCATGATCGCGTCGAACCCTGCTTAGCTGGCAAGATTGGGCGGGGGCATTTTTCTTCGCAGAGCAGCGAGAAGCAGGTCTAGATCCCGATTTGCAGCCACCGCCAGCATGAGGTTGTCAGCAACCTCTGTAATAGCGGAGAGGACTTCCGTATCCTCCCAACCTCGGCGCATGGCATCCTCTACCAGGTCCTGCAAAACAGTCTCCACCGCCATCTGACACGCGATGTAGCGGCTTTCGTCCTTTTCGGGTGGCGCTTTTGGAAAGTCTGTCATCTTCCAGCAAATATGCTTCCTACGGGCGCGCGCAAGGCCGCGGGTTCGGGATCACGACGGATAGGCCGCACCCTGCAGGGCAGGGTGCGGCTGTAACTCACTGAGGCCTGTGGTCGTTTTCGGCCTTGCTGTTGAGCTCGACTTGATAGCTGAACTCGACCTTGGCGATGAGCGGAAGCATCACGGCGATGGAGAACCGAAGTTGGCCCTTTTGGGACAACTTCGCGATTTGCCGGTTGATGAACTGGCGAAGGCGACGGCCGGTTTTCTGGCAGAAGGTTACGAGCGTTTTCATCAGAGGTTCCTCCTTAATGGTTGTGCGTAATCGCGAAGCTCGAATAAGGATGGAACTGCCGAGTGCATCGCGCAGCGATCGCAACGGAGCGAAGCGGAGAGGAGAACCCTTTAGGATTGCACGCCATGGCGGGGCCTGACATATCGTGCGCAGCATTAGATTACGTACGGCCGCTAAGGAGCGGCCCGAAAACGCGGCCTTCGTAGCCCCGGCCGTCGCCTTTGCCTTCAACCGGCAAATCGTTGTCCGGCCGCCAGGTCGGATCTCCATCACCGTGATGCTGCAGCGGTGGTTGAGCTCGCGTCGACGCTCCTAGGCGGAAACGACCACAGGCCTCAGTGAGCCGTCCCGCTTGCGCGGCGCGCCCGTCGTGAGGGGGAAGGGGAGTTTGAGGGGAGGGGCCGAAGGGGGCTCCCCTCATAGCGGTTGGGTGCCGCTCGACGCGGCGCTCAAGGGCTCCTAAGCCTGGGCGGCCTCACGCTTGCGCAACAGAAACCGCTTCAGGCTCCAGCCAGCTCTCAAGATGTAGGGTGGCCGCGCAAGAGAGTAGTGGCCGCAATTCAGTTGCACCACGCTCACTCTGGCTCCGGCATTCTTCAGCCTCCGTAGCAGGCGTTCTGACAGGTCCGGCAAAACAACCGTGTCCCTCAATGCCAGTATGACATGAAGCTCGAGGCTTGGCCGCGCCAGCCTGTCTGCATGGTTTTCGAGATTAAGTGGTGCCCAAGCTCTTTGCAGCTGGGCAAGCGTAAGATGCGGCTCGAGGCTTTTCCGGATCGATCGGGTTGCGCGCCCGGTCCATACCATTTCGGCGAGGCTTCCTGCCGTGAGGAACAGCGACGCCCGAGAAACGGCGGTTTCATGCGCCGCGACCAGTCCGGCTATCCAGGAACCAAGACTCATCCCGAGGACGGAAACATCCCGATACCCCTCGCGCTTCAGCCAGCGGATAAGCTTGCGCCCGTCCCATACAGCCTGTCTGACGGCCTGCACCGTTCGGCCGAGATTGGCGCTGAGCATGTAATCGGCATAGAGCGAGACCGGGCGCTTGCGCTCCAAGTGGTAAGGCATGGCGATCTCGATGACTGTGACCCCTTGCCAGGAGAGGAACCCGGTAATCTGCCGGTTGCGACTTTCGGCGTTCCAGTGATGGAAGATCACCACCGCCTGATCGCGTTTTCCGCTCTCGGTGATCTTGGCCCACACGATGTTGTTTTCAGCAACATCGGTTGCAACGTCTGAGGGGAATGTCAGCCAGCCATCCCGCAGCTCGAAGCTATGATCGCTCGCATCAGGCGGCTCAAAGTACTCCGGGTCAGCGGCGGCCGTTTCCGCCAGAACGCAAAACTCCTCTACCGTTTCAGCCGCCCCAATGCCGGGAAATGCACGATCGGCGTCCAGAATGAAGTCCGTGATCTTCTTGGCCTCTTCGCCGCGTTGGGCTCGGCCCTCGTCCCAACGATCCAGCCAATTATGAAACATGGCTGTCGCCTCTTATCTCACGGGCACGCCAAGCTGACTCAAATGCCGGATCGAATAGACCATAGGTCGCAATGAGCGCGGTAACGATCAGCAAAACAGAGAAACCATCGAACGCGTCGATCAACATGTATGAGACGAAAAGCAAACCGATCACCGCAGACATCTTCCACAGGGGGGAACGAAGCCGCCGATCATCCCCCAAGCGGATTGCTCCATACACAAAGACGCTGCAGGTCGAAAGCACGACGAGCAAGCTGCTGTAGTGTGTGGGCATGATGTAATCGAAGGTCCTATCTCCATCGTCGTAATCTGCCAGCGCAGCCCAGACATCCCGTGCCAGCCATGTCACGAAATCCGGGCCCTGCGATGCAAGATAGGCACTTTGTGCCTTCATGCAGATGGCAGCAAGGACGACGAGCACGGAACATCTGAAGACCCCGCGCATGATCCGCAGACCGATTTCACTAATGTCCGGCCAAGCTCTCTGCTCGCCAAGGAGTTCAGCTACGCGTTTAAGCTTCCATAGATCATGGATGATCGTATGCAGCAGGATCAGGCCAGCGAACAGCAGGTAAAAGCTTGTGGACATGTAGAGATAGGCAAGGGCGGTAAATACGATTGCCGCCGGCGTCGATAGGATATCCGGCCTGATGATGCCGATCGTCCCCCAGCTCGGGGCAAAATCCTGCGCTTGCTCAAGCAGAGGGATAAGCTGCACGCCGATCCATTGCACCACGCCCGCGAACAATATGCAGATCAGGAAAACTGCCCAATAGGTCTGTGAGTTGGCCTGCAAATGTAGCGTCCAGGCGTCGCCGCTCCTTACACGATCAGCCTCCGCCAGTAGCCTGAGCCGGCCATCATGCTTCCAGAAACCCAGAAGCTCGATGACGACGGCGAAAAACAGTGGCAACAGCACCATGAACAGGAAGGTCCAGTTCGGCGCCCACAGAAAGCCAACCTGCTTCTCGATACCATCCGCGCGCACATAGGTGATGCTGTGGATCCCCAAAATGTAAGAGAGGAATCCGAGGGCGGACGAACCGGCGAAGATCCAGGCCGGCAAGTTCAGATGTGATCCGTGCGAGAAAATCGCCTCGGTCTTGATTGCCAAACCCCTTGGCAACTCCGCTGGCATGGTTTGAAGGTCCACCGAGACGACGGGCGTTAGCGGAACCTGGTTCTTTTCTAACGCTGACGTGTCAGGCACACGCAGGGCAGTCGCAGTCGAGCCACCGGTCTTCTTTTGATCCCGCCGCCTGGCGGTCAGGCGCGCTTGGGCCGAGCCGAGCTCATTCAGCCAATCATTTGTCGCCTCGCGATCGTCGCAACCGAAGATGCGTGCCAGCCAGCGAATGTTGGCCGGGCTGATCCCTTTGTCATTCTCCTGAAACCAGAGCTGGACGGTGCGAAGATCCACTCCGACACGGTTGGCGTCGATCTTTGAGATGGCATCCGCCAGCAGCTCCGGCGTCCACGGGCCTTGGGGAAAACCGTCTTCACCCAACGGGCGTCCGGCACCCGCAGCAGCCATTTTCTTGAACAGTTCCTTGAAATCGCTTCCATCCGCCGGCGGTGGAACAAAAATCTTACCGTTTTTTTCCAATGACTTACAGCCCAAGATTTCGTCTTGTTTCGTATCCTATCGTGCGTTGTGGACGATTTGATGGTCTGAGACGATCCCCAATGCAACTAGATCGGTGAGGCATCCGCCATGCTACTGTCGTCATCCAGTTCGCGTTCGTCCCGTGAAGCAATTGCCGCTCGATGCACCAAAACGGCTCCGGCATTGTCCACGTCCAGGAGAGTGGTAACGGAGATCGCAGCTGGTGCGACAGGAGAAAAACCTTCGCTTCGTGAGCTGATCGATCAGCATTCAGCGGCAGTTCAAGGGGGGAAAAAGGCGAAGGCGAGCCGCCTGGCAATCATCAATTATGAGCCAAAGGGCGACGGTGAAGCGTATCTGAAGCTGACTTATCTGGCCGGTTATCTGATCGCGACCAGGAGCTCATTATCTATCCAAGAGCTGAAGTCGATTTCTGAGAACTCTGGCGCTCGTGGACGACCCTGACGTTCCGATCCCGGCCTCGCTTCAACGGCAGCAATTGGGCGGGAGGGGAGCCGAGGGGAGGGGCATGGGCTCCCTTCGGGCGGACCGCAGCTCGCTCGATGCGGCCAGGTTCGCGACGGCCAAAACGATGACGGGGCCGGCTCTTTCGAACCGACCCCCAACAAAAGCGTCAGACTGTTGTCAGCGCAACAAGCCCAATCGCTCGCCAAGGCTAGGCGGTGTCGGCGTGACCGCCTCCTTTGTCATGGCGATGATGGCGTTCTGTGACAGCCCTTCGATCTCATAGCCAAAACGGCGCGCTCTCTCGATGATCGATTCAAGGCTTGGGTGCTGCTCAAGAAGCGTCCCGAACCACAGCGCGTATTCGTCGGTTTCCTCATCGGGAAACGCCTGCAGAAAGAAGGTGCGCAACGGCGGATCATAGCCGATTACGCCATTCTCGTCAGTCTCTCCGTCGGTCTTCACGGTCACTGTGTATCGGCTCAATGGTGTCCCTCCTGATGTCGGGCCACATCGAAATGCGGCCAAGGTCCTATCTGAACAGCGGCATTGTGCGCTTGTTGGTCAGGTTGGCGCGGTCGGTTTCAAAGCGGTAGCCGTCCCAGTCCTTCCATGCTTCCCAACCTGTCGCGGTGGCGCGTCCGTACCAGACGCGCCCCCTGACCTTATTGTTTCCAAGGTACTCGACAACCTCAACCGTATGGCTCCCTCCTAAACCGGAGGGCGTGTCGAACACCTCAACGCTTCGGCGCTGGCTTTTGCTTCTCATCGCTTTGCCTCCCACAGCCGGAAATAGGCTTTCACCAGCTGGCGGCGCTGCGCGTCGGCTGCACTCATGAAAGCGTTTGAGCCGTCTTCTTGGGTGTATAGGCTCCAGTCGGCGGCACTGCCGCCGAACATGGCGTCGCCTCGGCCGGAAAACTCCATGACTGTAAAAATCTGCTCATTCATGTGGGGATCCTCTGTTTTCCGGGGCTGATGAAGCGGCGCTGTTGCCGCTGATCGATTTCAAGACGCACTTGGCCGCATAGCGTCCGGCCTCGTTCAAGTTGCGCTGCCAAGCCCCCTGCGAAGGGGACCAGCGGAACCCGTGAGATTTCAGGGTGCGCCGCGTCTGTTCGTCCGGCTTGCCGGGAAACAGCAACTGAATGCGGGCCATGTCGGTATGTTCCTTGACCGTGACGGCTCCTGCCTCCGTCTCGACGTCCTCGGCGCGGTCGCCGCGCTTCTTCATCGCAGCAAGCGATGCAAGGCGGGTTTGCATGCGGCGCAGTTCGGCGCGGGTGTTGGTGGTGGAAAAGCCGCGCCGGTTCTGCCACGGAGCAAGGGTAACGCCACGCGATGCCCTCTCCTCGTCCATGCCGGTTTCGGCCACCACACGGGCCAGAATGTCGGCTTCGCTCGCCTGATCCTTCTCCATCCGGCGAATGATGACATTCGCCCGTTTCATCCGGTCGATGGACAGTGCCAGGTCTTCGATCCGCGAGGCGATGCGCTGCATGGCTGCCGGGTCGCCGGAGCGGATCGGCTCGTCATCGGTCCCGTGGGGAAACACCTTGCGCTTCACTGCTTTTTTCGCAGTCGCGATATGGGCCGAGACGTCAGCACGGCGGGCGTCTGATACTCGCATCCGCTTTTCATTGCGGGCGACGGGAAAGCGGGCAGGTCCGGTGATAAACCAGTTCATGCAACGGCCTTCCGCTGCCCAATACTTGCGGGTGATCTCGACATGACGGCGGGCAAAGGCCTCTAATTCAGCGTCCGGCAGGGGCAGTTTTGCTTGCTCCCACAGCTCCACCATGTAAGCGGCAAAGCCGTTCAGGCGCTCTGCCAGCCCTTCCAGTTCGGAAAGGGTGCGCCGCTCCGGAAAATGAGTAAGGGCATGGAAGCTATGTTCGATGTCCTTCGCCGCGATGGTCGCGGCAAAGGTTCCGGCGAGAATGGACAGGGTGCGGTCCTCGACAACAGCGATGATCATCGGACTACCCCCGCCATGACGGTTGGGTGAGTGCGGGTGATGCGGGTCTGGAACCCGATCAAAGCGCCGCCCAGAATGACCCCATTGGGGGAATGCTCGTCTGCCTTGGCAAAGACCGGATCAAGAACCGGCTTGCAGACGTTCAGGCGGGCCGCTGCTTCCTCAATGCTGATCTGCGGCGGTAGGACATGCGAGCCGTCCAGGCTGGCAAGAACGATCTTTCCAGCCAATGGCTGCGGGTAGCCATCAAAGACAGTGAAAGCGGTCAATCCGTCGCGCAAACCCTCCTCATCGACGATAAGAACGTGGTTCGTGTCGAATGGCACCACCTCGACAAGCTGGCATCCAATCAGCCTGTAGGTCTGAGAGAATGCGCTAGGTGCTGCGACCTCTGCGGCTTGAATGGTCCCGGCTTCCGGGTCCACCAGGTAAACGGTTGCGGTTGTGGTCATAGTTCTCACCCTTTCTCCAATTCCGCGAAGCGGTCTTCTCGTGCCCCTCGTGGGCAGGAGCCCCGCTCCTGTTCCCGAGTTCGCGCGGAGCAGCGGGGGAGAGGGTGGCAAGGGGATAAAAACGGAGGGGGTTCGCCCGCCCGAGGCAAAGCCGAAAGGGCGTCGTGTCAGCGGCGCTCCTGCACAAAGCGCTGCCCCAAGGCTGCGCGAAGGAAGGACGGGGAGACCGTTTTTTCCCCTTGTGAGGGAGAGGGGGCAGCGCTCCTCTTTCCCTCATCAAAGAAACAGACGGGACGCCTCCGGCGTCACTGCTTTATCCTGGCCTAGGCCGGCAAACCGCTGATGCTGATTACTGTGAAGAGCAGTAGGGGAGGGGAAAGGCCGCCCCGATACGAGGCAGGGCGGCCTCCGTAGGCACGCGACAAGAAAAGGCTAGAGACTTGCCACGACCTGACTTGATCAACAGCCAATATGGGTCGATCGGGCGAGGCTGTAAATGTTCCGAACGGATTTTGCCTGCGATGAAACTGATTTGAGGCGAAGCCGCAGCGCAACCGATCGTCACCCGAATGGGCGGAGACAGTGTCTGCTGGCTCCGTGCCGAAGGCATAGAGCGGGGTCGCAAAGCGATGCGCCAAAGCAGCTATCCAGGGTAGACTTTCGAGGCACCATCTTTAATTGTCCCGGAGGAACAACGATGAAATTCCAGTGTGGTTGGTGGCAATGGCAGGTTTCGGACTCGAGCAGTGGGTAAGCTATCTCGGACTTGAACGCGTTGTAGACCCAGACAAAGATCATCCGGTTTATCGCAAGCCGCTCGACGGAAAGATCATCGATCTCAGCCAACTGGATCTGCTGGTCGCGCAAAGGCTGCGTGACCTGCGAACCGACAGACAACTTGCGCAAGCCAAAGTGGCCATGCTGCTAGGGGTGAAGGAGGCAACCTACGCCCGCTACGAAAACGCCTCATCCTTGATGACCGTCGGACGCCTGCTCCACGTTTTCGAAGTCCTGAATATCACCCCGGAAGAGTTCTTCGATCCTCTCGTCAACGAACAGCCCTCTCACTCCAGAGCCGAGTCACGCGAAGCCCTGAGAGACCAGCTGATGGAGGAAACGGTCGACCACCTGAAAAAGCTCGACGATACGACCTTGAAGATGGTGCATGATCTTGTGCTTGCCATGGAGCCCCGGACGATCGAGAAGCAGAAAGGGAATGGCGCGGCGAAAGCCGCGCCATAACTTGCACTCAATGGGTTGGCTCTGGTTTCCACCGCGCGCCGGCCGCCATTGGCGAATAGCCGGCGCTCATGCGGCGTCCTTCCCCCCTTCTGGCGAAGGCACCGCTCGGATCGATCGGCGCCAGTCCGAGATCCGAGAAGGACAATGAAGAACATCGGAGCTTTAAGCATAGCGCCGCCCCTCTTTAAAGGGCGGGAAAGCGGGAATTCTCGACACAGTTTTGACGGATAATGGGAAGCCGCAGGAGGCTTAGCATAGCGCCGCGAAGCGGAAGCCGGGGCCGACTTCCCCCGCCAAAACCGTTCCGCATCACCAGGCCAAAAGCAATGTCTAACCATCGGATGTGTGCCGGACCTGACTGCATTCAGTGAAGCGTCGGGGCAGGGTCCGACAGGAGCTTCACCGCGTTCTTCACGACCTTGCGAAGCTTTCGCCAATCGGGAAGGTCGCCTTCATTGACGCGTTCCTCGATCGCCGTCAGGATCCAGCCAACGCAGGCGATATCTTCGACAGCGCGGTATTTATCCGAGCGATGGAAGCAAGCGACAATACGAGGCCGTGCGCCTTCGTCGGTTTTGGGGATCTGCGCAACCAGGTCCTGCGCTTCGCGATAAGCATTGACTACTCTCTTACGTTCATCAGGACCGGCTTGCGTGATCATTCCGACAGTCCAAACCAGCGTTTTCGAAAGGTCGACTACTTCGTCTATCATGGTGTGATCATCTTCCCGTTGCAACGGATTCAGAAGGGTACCATCCTCTTTCTAGACGCGCAAAGAGCAGATCTGCAGCTTTTGATCGCGTCGCCTGACGCCTTCATCTGGGAAAGTCCTGATTTGCCGACGGGCTCGCTCTGCGCTATATTCTTTCCTTAGGAGACCGCAAATGCTCTTGAAGAAGTTTGACGAGAACAAGGAAGCCCTGAAGCAGATCGGCCGCGAAGCGATTGCCGAGAGCCGTCGCTTGGGACTGCCGATCTCCGCTCGTGACCTCCAGAATGAGGCCGAGGATCAGGCAACATTTGAGCAGAGAAAGCGCATTTCTGCCGCCTGAGGTCGTCACTCTTTGTCCCAGCCAACCTGTATCGTTCTCGGCGGTCCCAACGGATCGGGCAAGTCATCGGCGTATGCCAAGCTGCAGCTCGACGCTGCTTGGGTCAACGCTGATGAGATTGCCAAACAGCTCACAGGATCCAGGGATTGCCGGGCAGCCGCCATGGCAGCGGGGAGGGCGGCTCTCATGAAGATCCGTGAGATGATCGAGACCCGGCAGTCGTTCGTCTTTGAGACCACCTTGAGCAGCCAACAGTCAATCAATCTGATGAGCCGAGCCCAGGCGACTGGGTACTATGTCGGCCTCTACTACGTCGCCCTGGATTCAGTTGAGCTCAACATCGAACGTGTTCAGCGTCGGGTAGAGAAGGGCGGCCACGACATTCCGGAAGACATCATCCGACGGCGCCATGAAGGATCGCTGCGGATGCTGTCTAGCGCCCTCAGATACGCTGATGAGGCGCTGCTGATAGACAACAGCGGTATCGAGCCCCGGGAGATTTTCCGCGTCTGTGCTGGCGTGATCGTCGGGTCTGACGTTGATCGTCGCAATCCGCTGCACAGGCTTTTCGAAGGTCGGGTTATGGAAGCCTATGACGTCGTAAGGGTAGGGGAGACGTACCGTCTTCGAACCGCGATCGAGTAGGGGCTGGTGCTCTGGATGAAGGGTACCGTGTAACAGCGCAATAATACCCAACGCGCCGGCATTGGAACGAGCCGCCCTAGTGGGGCGGCTCGGCGCTGATCAGCGCATCGAATGCGGCCTCTTCTTCGGCAAGCTTCGCTTCGGCCGCCGCCAGCTCGGCTGCGATCTGCTGACGCTCGGCCTGGTCGATTGACGCTGCAAGTTCGGCGCGCAGTTCGTTGATGTGGTCGTAAGTGGTCATCGTCGGCTCCTTTGAATGAAAACAAAGGTGCGGGACCGACAAGGGAGGGTTTGGGTCAATGACCGCCGTAGGCGGCCTGCGGGGCGTGGGGGAGCCGATTTCGTTGCGCAGCGGCGAAATTGTGGGAACCGCGCATCATTGACGCGAACCCTGGCTTGTCGGTGTAATTGGATGATGTTGAGAGAGAATATACCTCTCCGTATGGCACCATCCTGTCCGGAACCAGTTGCACAACCCGTCGTTTTGGCGACGGAGGTTTCGGATGGCAGACCAAAGCAAGTTTTTCATGCAGCTCGCTTCGGGTGACATGGTGCGCAAGGCAGCGCAGAGGCATGAGAGGCTTCAGCCGATACCGGACGACGATCGGATCCAGTCGCTACTTGAGCGGCTGTCTGAAGCCGAAAAGCGTTCGTCGACAAGCAGCGCGCAGGACCAGAATGCGCAGTGATCAGCTTGCAGGCCGCCGATCGGTTCACCATATAGAATCTTGATTGACACAGCGGGTCCTCCCAGCCGCCGCGTCGATCGTTCCCCTCTGGAGGCATAGACCTTCACACCTCAAGGGCCGCGGCTTCCGCTGGCCCTTTTTCTTTAGCGACAGATAAATCAGCCGCAGGTGGCCCGAGTGACCAGTCCCGTGGCGGGATCAGTCTCGATCGTCACCCGATCCTCTCTGAAGTCCTGGGTTATCATGTCGCCGGGTTGGATCTGGCGAACAGTCTTTGCGCCAGTCAGCTGCATCGCCTCGGCGTCTGTCGGCTTTTCCTTGCCGACCAACCCTTGCGCGGCTTCCGCTTTGCACGGACCTGCTCCCGGGGATGATGCTCCATCCGCGCTGCAACCAGATGAGGCCAAAGCCACACAGGCGGCGACCATAGGGAGGGAATAGAACGGCGACTTCATCGGGAACCTCCTTGCTCTGAAGCTCCTACAAGGAGTTCAGGATTGGCTTTTTCGTGTCGCTGCCATCATAGCGAGATGAGTTCACCTCCCGGCCGACACGGTAAAACTCGAGCTGGCTGTCGATCTGGTTTTCAAGAAGGAAGGCTTTCGCTTCAGGACCCTGAACAGAGGCACCCAACCAGGTCTCATAGGCCGATGGATCCAGCATGACGGGCATTCGAGTATGAATGTGCGCAATGTGGTCCACGGCTGGCGCTGTGATGATCGTGCAGCTGGTGACGCCTAGCTTGTCGTTATGCGCCCATAGTCCGGCGAACGAGAAAGGCTTTCCCTCAGGGAGCTGCAACAGCCATGGGTCTTTCTTGCCGTCCTCTTCGCTTGTGGTCCATTCGAAATAGCCATCGGCGGGGATGAGGCAGCGCTTCGACTTGAAGGGTCCGCGGAATGCCCCTGAAGTGTCGACGGTCTCGATCCTCGCATTGAACATCGCGGCCTTCGGCAATTCCTTGGCGAAGAAGGGCACGAGCCACCAGCGCCCGCAGTCGATTTCGAGGTCACCGGCTTTGTCCTTGTGGGCGAAATGGACGTTCTGTGTCGGCGCGATGTTGTAGCGCGCCGGCATGTTCGACGGAGGCGGGGCCTCAGCGTGGATATTGTAAAGGGCGTGGATTTCGGCCCAGGTCATCGTATTGGTGAAGCGGCCACACATGCCACTGTCCCTTGCTGCTGATATCGACGCCGACGGCGTTGTAGCACATACAGCTATAACGCTTGGTGCCCACAATTGCGGTGAGAGGAGCAAATCTCAATGGGTGAAGCATGGACCATAGAGGTTCAATAGCTGGCCTCATGAGTGGCCAGATTTAATTTAATCCACATCCATATACGGGCTTCAGGTTAAGTGGAGAAAGGGCTCAACCCGCCCATCTGAAAGTCCATTTTCTCTTTTATATCAACATGTTAGTAAAAATCGCATAAGTATAATTATGGAACATTTAGGCGGTCATACTGCCAACTCCAATCGTGAACCTGGGAAGCCTTGAACAAGAAGCTCAATTTGACTTACGTCGTTGAGAAGGCAAGCAGTCGTTGAGAGCGCATCTGCAACTGCCGCGGTGGGTGCTGAAATCGACACAGCGCGCCAAATCTCCGGTGCTGGTGTTCCGCTAACGGGATTAAGAATGTGACCCTGCCGTCCGGCAGCGTCGAATGTCGTACCAAGAGGCGACGATGTGGCGAGAGCGCGTTGTCGCAAGCCGACAAACTCACCGCCTTCGAGACGAACCGGCCAGTCGTCACCAATCGGCCTGCCGCCAAGGGCGCGCAATTCGCCAGTGTCGATCAGAATGTCCGACAGCCCTTCGGCTTCCAGCAACGAAGCCACACGGTCAGCGACATAGCCTTGGCCAATACCGTTCAAGGTTAGTGCCATTCCCGGTCGAAGACTGATCCTTGCTGAATCCATCTCGACCTTCTCCCAGCCGACAAACTCTTTCACCGCAGCGATCGCTCCCGCG
The DNA here is from genome assembly GCF_011046245.1 of Allorhizobium pseudoryzae. NCBI lineage: Bacteria > Pseudomonadati > Pseudomonadota > Alphaproteobacteria > Hyphomicrobiales > Rhizobiaceae > Affinirhizobium > Affinirhizobium pseudoryzae. The sequence goes on along the minus strand of NZ_CP049243.1, from coordinate 16,607 downwards.
TCCGGCTGCGTACCTCGAGCCGCCGCTTCAGCCCAGACTACCCAAAGCGGCTGCACAGTCGGATCAAACCTTCGGCCGCTGGCACGGTTCACGGCGCTGGCAAGCGACAGGCATTCAAGAAGTTCGAAGGGCGGACTGTCGAGATGGCCCAACCTGTTCAGCCGAGCCAGCGCACTATCTGCACGATAAAGGCTGAGAATGTCCTCCAGCCGATCGATTTCGGCCATGGCGCGAGCGGCAATCGCTTCCCCGTCTGGATGGTCGATTCGGAGCGATGCGCGGGCGCCAAGCGCTTGTCCGGTCCAGAGTTTCTTGTGGTGGTGTCTTGCACGAGCGGCGGTCGGCAAAAGCGCAAGCGCGGCGGAAATTGCAATCAGTCGGCGACGTGTTGTCAGCATAGCTCAGCCTCCAGCATTGTTGGGCAGGGCACGCAGGCGGTTCTGGAATTCAGCATCACCATCGCCCACGTTCGAATTGGGTTCGACGTCGGCCGGGGTCAGCACCATATCGTCGGTGATCTGGTCAAAGGACAGTACCTCGCCGCCTTCGGCACTGGCAAACAGCACGGCCTTTTCGCGGCTCGAAAACGGCACGGCCTCCGGCGCTCCCATGCCGCCTTGCCGGACCGAACCGATGACATAGACGGCCTTATCGACAGCGATCCAGTTGCCGTCACCGGGACTATCCCAGGTCGCGCCTGAGGCGCCCATATCGTTGACATAGACGGCAACGATGGGCGCCATCTGCTCTGGCCCCCGCATATATGCGATGGCATCACGCACCTGGCTGAAGAATAAGGGGGCAGGCATGCCCTCGAGAAACACCTGGCCCTTTGGGCCGGGATGCTCCAGCAGATTCATCTGGCAGTAATGACCTAGAGTCTCGACGGTCATATCCTGCGGTGTCGTATCCTGAGCAGTTTTTTCCTGACAGGCCACCAGCAGCGAGAGCGAGCCAAGGATAATGATGGAACGTAGCAAAGATCGCATGCGCAAACTCATGGCGTCACCTTTCTGAAAGCGGCAAGCGCCAGTGTGATAGCCAGCAGTGGCCAGACAAATAGTGAAGCTGCGGATTGCCAGAGTGGGATAGCCCCTGCAGCGCCGCCTATACCGCCTGCAACCGCGACCGCCTGCCCAGCCGACAGGTTGAAGACGCGAAAGGCATCCGCCGGATTAGCAAGCAGAGCAACTGGCAAAGCCCGCGTGGTAAAGACGCCACCGCCATCGGTGACAATCAGAGCCAAAAGCGCGAGATCATAAAGCACAACGGCGACCAGCCAGAGTGCGACCGCAAGACCCGCTGCCCCAGAGGGGCGCTGTGCTAGGGCAGACAGCGCATACCCCGCGCCAAGGAAGGTCGCGCCCAGCAAAACCGAAGACCAGATCAGTCGGACCATGGAGCCGATGCCCTGAATCGCACCCGGATCGGACCAGACCGCCATCACCAGCGCTGCGCCATAGCCGAGCGTTACCGCGAGCGCGAGGATCGCCAGGTGCGCCAAAAGTTTGCCAAGCAGGATCTGAAGGCGCGAGACCGGATAGGTGAGCAGCAGTGGCAAAGTACCGCGCTCCACCTCGCCAGCCACCGCATCGAAGCTCATTAGCAGCGCCAGAAGCGGAACAAGGTAGACGGCAAGCGAAGTCAGCGAGGCGACCGTCACCGAGAGCCGGTCAACGTCGACATCACCCGTGGGCGCTGACCCCGCAGCCGCCAGTACGAGCGCGAAAAGCACCATCATGCCGGTCGCGATCAGCACCCAACGATTGCGAAACGCGATGCGGAACTCGATTGCCGCGGTGGCGAGGATACAGCTCATTGCCCGTCCCTCCGGCTGAAATGGCTATAAATGTCCTCAAGGCTGGGTGGGATCACATCAAGGTCCGCAACTTCCGGGCCGAGCGCGGTGATGCTGGCGAGAAGCGGCAGCTTGTCCGCCTGCGGGCAGGAGAAGCGCAGCATGCCGTCTGAGCCGATGGTGGCTTCCGGAAATACCGCAGCGAGCGAAGTGGCACGCCCTTCCGCCGGACGAACGAGGAGCGTGATCGGCAGGGCAGCCTGTGCACGCAAATCGGCAAGCGTACCTTCCGCCACCAATTTCCCTCCCGACAGGATGAGGATGCTGTCGGTGCGCGCCTCGACCTCGGTCAAGACATGCGAGGAGAGCAGGATCGCCGTGCCATCGGCCGAGAGGCCATCGAGCAGGTCGTAGAAATCCCGCCGCGAGACCGGATCAAGGCCCGAGGTCGGCTCATCGAGCACCAGAAGACGCGGGCGGCCGATCAGGGACTGGGCGAGTCCCACGCGCTGGCGCATGCCCTTGGAATAGGTGCCGATCCGCCGGCGCGCCGCATGGGCGAGGCCGACTCGGGCCAGAAGCTGCGACGCGATACGCGGATTGTCGCCGCGCAGCGAAAGATAGTGACTAATCTGCTCCTCGCCCGTGAGCGCCGGATGGAATGCGACATTTTCCGGCAGATAGGCAACCTGCATGCGGGCTGCGGCCGACCCCGGCGCTTCGCCACAAACAGAGACCTCGCCGCTGTCGAACGGGATCAGCCCGAGGATGATCTTCATCATCGTCGACTTGCCGGCTCCGTTGTGGCCGAGCAAAGCGGCGCGTTTTCCCGGCTGAAGAGCCAGCGAGACCTGCTTCAGTGCCTCGACAGACTGGAAGCACTTAGTGAGCCGAGAGATTGTCAGGGTCGGTGTCATCATAATGTCCTGTTGCCCAGCGGCCGGCGGCCTCGGCTTCGTAGCCGAGAATTTCGGGGGGCACGGTGATTGTCAGCGGGCGCATCAACGGGGCGCTGTCGCGCACGCCGCCCGGCAACGTGGCAGGGAAATCTCGCTGGCTCCAGCGCACGAGTTGCACGGCGGGAGAACCGATCAAAAGGCTGGCGGCGGGCTGCGACCAGAGGATCTGGTCCATCACGTCGTTCGGTCGGAAAAACCCGTCGGCGATGCCGTCGCCATTGAGGTCGAAGGCCGGATGGTCGGACCAGAAATTGCCCCGCCCCTCATGGCTCCATTCCATGTTGCGGGTGCCGACATATTTCACCTGCTCGCGATTGGCGATGAAGGCGTTGCCGGTAAGCGCGTTCTTCTCCGAACCAGCGGTGAAGTGAATGCCGATACCGCAGCCCTCAAATCGGTTATCCCAGATCAGGTTCTTGTGGGCGTTGTAAATGAACAGGCACTTCTTCGTGCCGCCACGCACCAGATTGCCGGTGACATCGGCATTGTTGGCATAGTTCAGCATCAGCCCATGGTCACGGTCGCCGAGGCTGAGATTGCTCAGTATCTTTGCCTGGTTTGAGAACATGATGGCAAAGCCGAGATGGTTGCCGATCGAGATGTTGCCGGAAACCTCGGTGTTGCGAGTGTACATGAAATGTACGGCAAAACGCAGGTCGCGCATAACATTGCCGCGATAGATGCTGTTGGAGCTGGCATTTGAGAAGATGCCGTCGCGGCCAAAGCGTATGAAATTGTTCTCTAGGAGTGTGCCGGGGCTGTTCCAGACATAGATGCCATTGCCCCTCTCGTTCATGCGCGGACTGTCGGTGCCGATGATCTCGTTGCCGGTCACCACCGTGTCGCGGCCGCCATGCACGTCGATGCCATGCATGTTGCCGGTGACGAGCAGTTTTTCGACACGGGCGCGGTCCGCGCCTTTTTCGATCTTCACGCCGGCGTCGAGGTCCTGGTTGACCCGTCCCGAACCCGTCACCGTGAACCCGGCCAAGCGGACATCGGGCGCAGTTATCTCAATCACGCTACCTGAACCTTGGCCATCAACAACCGCGCCGCGCGGGCCTACGATGGCAAGGGACCGATCGATCACGACGGGGCCAAGGTAGGTCCCGTCGGTCAGTGTCAAAACATCACCTGGTGCTGCCTCGGCGATGGCTGTCGCTAGACTGCCCGCGCCCGGCGCGACCGAGCGCTCCCCGGCCGCAAGCGGCGAGGCGAGAACAAGACCGAGCAGGAGAACGAGCAGCCTCATGGCTCAAGCGCCTTTTGGCTCGACGAACATGCGTCCGCGCATTTCCATATGCAGAGCATGGCAGAACCACTGGCAATAGTACCAGTAGACGCCGGCATTGGCCGCAACGAACGTGACCGAACTCGTCTGCTGAGGGCCGATCTCGATCGCCACGCCATGATTGCCCATGGTGAAACCATGTGTCAGATCGTCAATGTCGTCGAGATTGGTGACGATGACAGTCACCTCGTCCCCCTCCTTGACCGTGAAGCTCTCCTGGCTGAAAGCTGGCGCGACCGAGGTCATGTAGACGCGCACCTTATTGCCATCACGGATAACGGCATCGGTCCACTCGTCGATGTTGACGCCATCAGCTTCGGCCTGCTTGCGGGTTTCGGCCCACATCAGGTCGTTGCGGTCCCATGTCGAGCGGATGTTGGGCAGGATCGACGGTGCGACCGCGATCGCGTCGTGCGGCTCGGCGAATGTCGGGCCATCATGCACGAGCTTCATCTTGTCGCCGGAAATGTCGATCAACTGATCGTTCTCGGGCTTCAACGGCCCGACGTTCAGGAAACGGTCCTTGGAGAACTTGCACAGGCAAACCATCCAGTCATTTGAAGCGTCGAGCGTTTCACCCATGACCGTCTTCAAGTGACCCGGCTGGTACTGGACGTCGATTTTGTCCTTGATCGGATTGATCTTTTCGCCGGCATAGGACTTGATGGCGTCCTCGATGTTCCACTTGGCCACCTGGCTGTCGAGGAATAGTGAAGTGTAGGCATTACCGCGACCATCGAAGGCGGTGTGCAAGGGCCCAAGGCCCAGTTCCGGTTCGGCGACGACGGCGCTACGCGGCTCGGCGTTGTCATAGAACAGCGCGTCGAACTTGGTCACGTCAAGCACAGTGACGGTGGGCGAAAGCTTGCCGCCGATGCACAGGTGCTTCTTGTCCGGCGCCATGTTGCAGCCATGTGGATTGTTGGCGATCGGGATGTATCGCGTGAAGAGCGACTTGGCTTCCTTGCGGCCGTCGACAACTTTAACGCCGTTGACTTCCTCATACTGACCAGCGGCGATCGCCTTTTCGATTTCGGCCAGGTTAAAGACAACAACGTGGTCCATCTCGGACTTGGTCATCTCTTCCAGGTTCATGCCCATTTCGGAATTGTAGCTGGTCGAGAAGGCCCATTTGCCTTCGTAGTCGGCGTCGCAGTTGTCGAGATTGCCCGAGACCTTGACCTGCCAGGCGACATCCCACTTTTCGGCATCGACTGCGGTAAAAATGTTCACATAGGTCGAAACATCCGTCATGGTCGAGCCGTCGTTATTGAGCGGCGCTTCGTCTTCGCCGTTGCAGAAGACGTAGTTTGTCTTCGGCCACTTCTGCGGGCGCATGCCGTGGATACCCTTGGCATTCGGGATTTCCAGAATGGCGTCGGTCTTCATCACGTCGCAGCGAACGCGGGCAACGCGCGTATTGGCCTTGTCGTTCATGAACAGGAAGCGACCGTCATACTTACCTTCAGTGAAGGACATGTGGACGTGATGCAGATCGCCATTGTCATGGATCTTCTTGCCGTTGGCGGCGAGCTGCTTCTTTGTCTTCTCGGACATGGTCCGCTGATGGATGCGGATCGATTCATTGGTCTGCCCCCAGCCAGTGGCCGAGCAGCGGTTGAACACCGGGACTCGCATCAGTTCGCGCATTGAAGGGATGCCGAGAATGCGCATTTCGCCCGTTTGCCCTGAGGACCAGAAGCCGTAATAGTCGTCGAGCTTGCCAGGCGAGACGGAGCCATCACCTTCGGCAGCAGCGAGCGCCGGTGTTGACAGAACAGCGGCGCTTAAGCCCAGTGCGCCTGCTCCCATGCTTCCCGCCAGAACGGCAGTGCCGGCCGTCGCGCTGAACAGCTCTCGCCGGCTCAGGCCTCTGGTTTCTTTCGTTTCCATCGTCGATGTCCTTCTTCAGTTAGATTTGGCTTCGGTTAGACTTTGGCTGCGGATTGGCTGATCGGCGCACCGCCCGGACTCGCCGCAAGCTTTGCCCGTGACTTCATTTTTTTAATCACGACGGGGCAGACGGTTTCTGACTGGTAGAGCACCTGACAGTGGAGGCAGTTGATGCACTCGTTCGGATTGATTTCGCCGGTCTTGTGAATGGCCTGTACCGGACACTGGTTGGAGCAGGTCTGACAGGGGTTGCCGCATTCGTGGTAGCGCTTCAACCAGTCGAACATGCGCATGCGCGCCGGGATCGCGAGTGCGGCACCAAGCGGGCAGAGATAGCGGCAGTAGAAGCGCTCGACGAACAGGCCGGCGACCAGAAGCGCTACCGCATAGGCGACGAATGGCCAGGCCCGGATGAACTTGAGGATGATCGCAGTCTTGAAGGGCTCGATCTCGGCCAGGTGCTCGGCCTGCTCGACGCTCATCAGAGAGACCCCGAACAGGCCGAGGAAAATCATGTATTTCAGCGGCCACAGCCGCTCATGCAGTCCCCAGGGCAGCGTCCATTGGGGGATGTGCAATTTTCGGGCGATCTGGTTCGTCAGCTCCTGCAGAGCGCCAAACGGGCAAAGCCACCCGCAATACGCACCGCGGCCCCAGAACAGCAGCGCAGCCGCCACCGAGAACCAGAGGATAAAGGTCAACGGATCGAGCAGGAAAGCCTGCCAGGAAAAGCCGGTAACCAGGCTGCCAAACAGGGCCATCAGGTTGACCACCGAGAGCTGGGCATTGGCATACCAGCCTAGGAAAACCAATGTCACCATGAGGAAGGCGATACGGAAGATGTAAAAGGCTCTCGCATTCCTGACGGCATAGGTCTGGAAGAAGAACACTGCCGTCAGCACGAACAGCATGGCGCCGAGAACGGTGATCTCCAGCGTTTTGTCGCGCCAGATGCGCTTCCACAGGTCCGCTTGGGCAGAGCCCTCGTCACGATCCGCGACGCTAGCGACCTCGACCGCCGGCTGGGCGACGGCCTTCAGGTATTTCTGCGGCAGTTGGTAGCCGAGGTCGAAGGTATGGAAAACCTTTTCGATCGGTCCGACCTCGCGATGCGCCAGAAGCTGGATGCGGAAAGGCTTGGTCGGATCGAAGCCGACATTGGCGGGAATCCGAAAGACGTCCATCTCAGTGAATTCGGGCGTACCGGAAAGCGCAATCCCTCCCAGTCGACGGTGATCACGATCGCGAAAGCGAACCGACACGTCGTCCTGGATCAGAACGATGCGGTCGAAAATGCCGCCGCGCACATAACCCGATCCTTTGAAGGAGTAGAGCCCTCTGCCGGCGATGGCGATGGCGTTTTCGCCCTCCTTCAGCCAAGTCCCCAGATTGCCCTGCTCGGCTTGCCCGAGCAGGGCCTTGCCGATCGATGGCACTGAGACCAGCGCCACATGCATGTCGATAAATGTGGTTTCCGGCGGCTCCGTCAGGGCCCGCTCGCGCGCCCGCGCATCAGCATGCTCGGCAAAGGCTGCATTGACCTGCGCCACATCGAGGGACAATCGGCGGATGGTGCCGTCACCCTCGGCCTCGATCCAGTCGGACGGTGAGGCGGCATCAAGATCAACGGTGAAGCGCGGGCCGGACTGTTCGCTTTCCGGTGCCAGACCGCCAAGCCCAAGCGCGCGCGCCACCTTCAAGCCAGACCGGACGATGGAATCGTCGATCACCATCACGGTAACGGTGGCGCCGGAGATGATGTCCACATCATGTGCGGTACCGCCGGATTTCGCCTCCGAGACCAGGTCCAGTCCAGCATATGCGGAAACCAGGCCTTTGACCTTGGCTTCCGGGATGCCGATCAGGACGATGGGTTCAGAATGCTTAACCAATTTCACGCCGATGATCTTGGCGTCGAGACCAACCGCCACCAGCGTGTGGATCGGCTTGCCAGAATAGCCGGTCGTGCCGACGAAATCAGAGGTGGCAAACACCCAGCCCACAGTCTCGCCGCCCTTCAACACGGGCGCGGCCGCCAGGTCCGCGCGGATGGGACCGAAACCGTCTGCGTCCGGCACGAGATCAGAGACCTTGGCCGCAGGCAGATACTGTTGCAGCACCGATGCCGCGCTGGCTGAGTAAGCCAGGCATAGGGAGGCGCAGAGCAGCATGACCAGACGGAAGAGTTTCATTCCAGATTTCCCGCAAATCGTTGCAGGAGCATTGGCGTCTTCCGGGCGCAGGATCGTTGCGCTAGATCAAGCATCCAGGCAATTCGCGAATGATTGCATGCGACTGACAAACGTCGGTCAAGTGCGCAACGAGACAGCGGCAGACTGCTACTGCCGGACCGCAACTCAGCCTCTCGACTTCCCCGGCGAACAGTGACATTGCACGCTTTGCGACGACCAGAGCCGGGTCCCATCTAGGGTTTAGACAGTCAGTGGCGGTGGCACATGAAGAATGAGAGCAGCGTGAACCAGGAGCAGTTAGACCGCCCTGCCATCGGCATCATTCTGCGCATTCTCTCAGGTGCGCTGTTTGCGGCTATGGCTATATTTGTCAAAGCGGTGTCTGCCGATGTCCCGGTAGGACAGATCGTGTTCTTTCGGTCAGCGTTTGCGCTCATTCCGCTCGTCGTTTTCCTCTGGATGAGAGGGGAGTTTCCTGGTGGGCTAGCGACAAGGCGGCCGCTCGATCACCTGCTGCGATCGGCACTCGGCGCAGCGGCCATGTTTGCATCCTTCGCCTCGATTGCCCGCCTGCCACTCGCGGAGGCAACCTTGCTTGGGTACCTCTCTCCGATTTTCACAGCGATGGCGGGCGTAGTCATCCTTTCAGAACGGGCCACGGTCTGGCGGGCGGCAGGGGTGATCCTGGGCACTCTTGGCGTGGTGGCACTTGTATGGCCCGAACTTGGTCAATCAACGGCGGACGAAACCCGCCTGATCGGTTTCGGCTTTGGTCTCCTAATGGGTCTGCTCACCGCATTCGCCTTGATCATGGTCCGCAGCCTAAGTCGGACAGAAAGTCCAGGCGCCATCGCATTCTATTTTGTAGTAGCCTCCATCATCGGCGGTATCGCGACGCTGCCATTCGGCTGGGCGGCGCCGAGCCTATCTCAATTTCTCTACCTCGTAAGTGCCGGCATTTTCGGGGGCTTTGCACATATCTGCATGACGCTGGCCTTTCGCTATACTGAAGCCTCGCGTCTTGCCCCTTTCGAGTATCTGGCAATCCTGTGGCCGATCCTGGCCGACCTCATCCTGTTTGGCGAGCCGCTGACACATCCCTTTCTCCTTGCCCTACCACTGGTTCTGGCAGGTGCCGTCGTTGCGGCGCTCGAGGCAAGTCGGCGCGCCTCGAGCCTCAAAGACTAAGCCGAATTGGAGCCACTGACCCTTCGCGCACCCGCGCCAGCGGGACGATAACCGAGCCGGTCCTGCAGGAGGTCAGCACCTCCGCTTCGACACCGTAGACTGAACGAAGCACTTGGGGCGTTACCACGTCATCAAATCGGCCCGAGCAAGCCAGTCCGCCATTGCGCAGCAACATAATGCCATCGGTGTGACGGGCAGCCAGGTTGAGATCATGAATTGCAATCATCACCAGAGCACCCGAGCGCTCGACATAGGCTCTGAGTATTTCGAAGACCCGCAATTGATGCGCCAGATCAAGCGCACTCGTCGCTTCGTCTAGCAACAGCAATCTCGGCGCACGCAGCAGTCGTTGCGCCAGTAGCACCAGTTGCTGCTGTCCACCCGAAAGCGCGCGGATAGGACGCGATGCCAGATCCTCGATACCAAAGGAGCCGAGAATATCATAAGCCGCCTCCAGCACATCGGCGCTCACTCTCCATCCGAGCTGCTCATGCCGCCCGAGCAACACAACCTCAAGCACCGAAAGGCTGGCGCGGATCTGGCTGTGTTGCGGCATGTAACCAAGATTTTGAGCATCGACACCACGGCCATTGAAAGTAATCTCGCCGCGATGAGACAATAGTCCCGCGACCGCACCAAGCAGGCTGGATTTGCCACAGCCATTGGGTCCAACAAGACCGATGATCTGACCGGGAGCAAACTGGGCTTCAACATCGCTCAAGACGATGCGGCTCCCGAACTGGACACCGACCCGATCAAAGATAAGACCTTCACTCACTTTACACCTCCCTCAGCGCCGCGAGACAGGATCACGGCAAACAGCATAGGAATGCCTGCGATCGCAGTGACGATACCGACCGGGATGACCGCGGCCGGTGAAATGAATTTTCCAAACACGGATGCACCCACGAGGATCACTGCACCGATAACTGCAGACAATGGCAGGGCAAAACGATGATCTTCACCGGCGATGAGTCGGCAGACATGCGGCGCAATCAGACCGACGAATCCGATGGTGCCAACAAAGGAAACAGCCGCTGCAGTGAGCAGCGCCACGAGAAGAAAGGTTTCCCGCCTCACTTTTTCGACAGATAGGCCAAGACTGCGAGCATTGCCGTCGCCAAGTTTCAGCACGGTCAATGCCCAGCAGTTGCGGGCGACAAACGGCAGGCAGAACAGCAGGATTGCACCACTGACCGACACGCTCGTCCATGTCGCCTTCAGCAGGCTGCCAAAAAGCCAGAAGACGATCTGCTGCAGCACCTCCGGCGAGGCGAGAAACTGCAACAGCGACTGGATCGATTGAAAGAAAAAGGAAACGGCAATCCCGCCCAGCACAAGGATTTCAGGCGATGCGCCGCGCAAGGTAGCAATGAGGTAAACAAAGCCGCAGGCCACAAGCGTCATGGCGAAGGCTGAGATTGGAACGACGAAATAGTCCGGAATGGCGAGAGCCCCGCCGAACATGATGGCAAGTGCGGCACCAAACCCTGCTGCGGCCGAAAAGCCGAGCGTGAACGGGCTAGCCAACGGATTGTCGAGGATTGTCTGCATCTGAAGGCCGGCAAGCCCCAGACATGCTCCAACCACGAACCCCATCACCGTCTGCGGCATTCTCAACTGCCATAGAATGGTTGCTGTCATCCTATCCTCACCGGCTGGCCCTGCAATAAGGCCCTTCAGCACATCGTTGAGAGGCATCCCGGATGGCCCCGTCGTCAAATCTAGCAGCATCAGAGCGATCAAAGCCAAGACGGATAGGGCCAAGCCTAACTGACGATACCGGGAGGCGCGGCGATAGTCGCCGCGCACGAAGTCAACCTTGCTGAGAGCAATGGTCATTGGCCGACAGCCTGATACGGCAAGACGAACGTGCCATCAGCTTCGATAGGCAGCCAGGCTTTGTAGTAGTCCTTGAGGTTCTGCTCCGGATTGACATCCTTGAAGGCGTCGGGGTGCAACTGCTTAGCGATGTATTGCGCAAAGACATAGTCGGACAAGGTGCGCGCGCCACCATGATAGATGGCATGAACGTCACCATTTTTCACCGCAGGAAGCTCTGCCCAGCCGGGGCGTCCCAGATAGGCTTTCATCCGTTCGCGGGCGAGTTCGTTGGACGCGCCAAAACCGACTGACACCGACTGTGGCTTGTTCAACCACTCCGAGCCGGCCAGAAAGATGAGATCCGGCTTCTGCGCGAGAACATATTCGGGGCTCAGCGGACCCCAATTGCCGACCTGACCCTTAGCGATGTTGTCGCCACCAAGCTTGTCGACCAGCGCTCCCCACATGGTATCACCATAGGAGTTTCCAACCTCCGAAGGCCCCTTTTGAGCGAGTTCCACATAGACCTTCTTGTTTGACGGGCCCGCAGCCTCGACGCGGGCTGCGATATCCGCCATGGCATCCTGGTAATTATCCGCCAGATCCTGCGCCCTGTCCTGTGTGCCCATCAGCGTGCCGAGCGCCAGCGTCGACGCAACATGCTTCTCCACGGACTGGGCATTGTAGTCGAGGGTCACAACCGGGATCCCGGCGTCGTCGAACTGTTTGACGCTTTCGCCGAGCGCGTCGTAGGACCAAGCAGCGAGGATGACGAGATCGGGCCGCGCCGCGATCACCTTTTCAATCGAGAAGGTATTGTCTTCCGTGTTTCCAACATCGGGAATGGAGGCGAGTTTCGGAAGTGCCTTTTCATAGGCAGCAAATTGGCTCGGCCTCCAATCCTTCCAGGTCGACAGCGACAAGGCCACCACCTTGTCGATTGCGTTCGGACCGACGATGGCCAGATAGTCTTCATAATAGAAGCCAAGGACGACTCGATTGGGTGTCTTGGGAACCGTGACGCTCCGCCCCTTCACGTCGGTTACGGTGATATCGGCCATGGCCTGCCCCGCAAGAGCGATCAGGGCGCATGTGCAAAGCAACAGGTTTTTCATAAGACTTTCCTTTTGGTTATAACGGGTCGACCTTATTGACCCGCAGGGGGATGGAAAAACGGGGTGACGACGTCCCGCTCAGGCAGATGCGGCGCCGTCTGCAATAGCTTGGAGTTCCGGTAGATTCAGCAGGGTGACGATTTCGGGCTCATCGAAATCGATTAGCTGAGCCCGTTTGAGCTTGGTAAAGCAGCGGCTTACCGTTTCCAACGAGAGGCCCAACCAATCGGCCAGATCACCCCGCCCCAGATAAAGGTTGAAGACACGGCTCTCGCTGCCCGCGCGCTGCGGTCGTGAAAAACGTTCTGAAAGATCGATGATCGCGCTTGCCACTCGTTCAGGCGCTGTCTTCCGCCCCAGGAGCACGGTGTGCGCTTCGATCCGCTTCATGGCCTCGCTAATCGCGGTGTAGATCTTGGCGACATCGTCGGCATGTTGTCGCTCGATGTAGCAATAGCTCAGCGTTTCGGCAGTCATCCGGTTCTTATCACCGAGAGCAATTCCGACCAGCCCGCCGGGTCCGATGATATCGACGATCTGACGACGCCCGTCCGCAAGGGTCTGGGATAGCGCGATACAGCCTTCAGATAACCGAAGCTGAGGAACTGTCGGCTGGCCTTGGTGGAAAAGGACTCTACCAGGCTCGACAAAATCACGCTCCTTGAAGAACCTGGCTTTTGATGAACACGGGACGGGGATGCTGGATTGCGAACTTGGTGAAATGCTGACAGGCACAACGTGCAACATGACGATACCGGAAGTTGGCCGGTCACGATGCAACGACATCCACCGGCGATAGAACTGGATCGGTCCGGACTGTTGACGTCGATTTCGGACCGGACTCAGACGGAGTTCGGTACCGGAGGCGCACGCGGTGCGGTGTTCGGGGCAAAAGGACGCCGATAGCCTTTGTCGCTTAGCGAAGGTACCGTCATGTCGAGCGCAATGACAATGCGGCGACCGACAACATCGACCGGAGCCGGGAGCATGACCGATGATGCAATCAAGCAGGCTTCACAGATGGTAGCTGCACCGTGGTGGGGGACCTCACCATCGTCGGTCGTAACGCACAATTCGGGCAACGTGCCATCAGGCAGTACATACGCGGCCACGTCGAGCGTCGCCATATCACCAACGCCAAGCGGGGGCTGGTGTGACAGCCCCACCATGACGAGCAGAAATGCGAGGATGATCCTGACTGTTCTATACACGACGCCAGTGGCCCGGTTTGCGTTAAACTCTGGTGCACTAACTAGCATGGCAAAAGCTGGTCGTGATTGATTTGGAACAAGCTGGTACCGCAATGTGAAACTGAGATCTCGGGTAGAGGCATTCCATTCATCGAGCCCAGAGACAAATCTGCGCGAGCAGAGCATCGGGGACGGAATGAAAGCGTAAACAAACCCAAATCTATGGCGTTCGGGAAACCACGGAACCGATTTATCCGACCCAAGCCCCGCAGTCTGCAGTCGACAAAAGTCGTGCTAACGGCGTGTTACCCAATAGCGCTGGAATTCGGTAGCTACGCTGTTTCAGGACGGCCATCTTGCAGCCCGAGGCAACCTGTTGCCTTGAGGTCGTGGAGAATACTTGTGATGGCCACTATTTGACTTCTATCAACCGGAAGCACCGGCTACGTTCCCGACCATGAAGCCGAATCGATTGGAATTGGTGCGGATGGCTGCACCACATAAATCGCTTAGGTACAGTAAGTTCAAAATCATGGCCGAAATGGTGAGCTCGCAAAGAAAGAAAAGCCGATCGTTCCCCAACACCAAAGGGTATGTCGTCGCGGTTTTCGGAACGGTCGCAGCTATTGGTGGCGGGCTATTTGCTATGCGCGACTCCGTTTCAGAAACGCTATCCCTACTCGTACCGATTTTGGTCGTCGCCTCAGCTTTGATCGGGGGAGCGGGCCCGGCCTTGCTGGCAGCCGTTTTCGGCTTGGCCCTTTGGCTTCTTTCCGGTCATTTTCTTCTATTTGAAACAGGTAGCGTGCAAACACTCGCGCTTGCCGTCTTGTCAGCGCTGATTGTTTGGTTTGTCAGGCGAGCAGACAAAAATCGAGAGATGCTGGCGGAACTCAGGGAAGCGCTTGACGATCGCGAGGCCCGAATGGGGTCTATCCTCGACACGGTTCTTGATGCCACCATCGTCAGCGACGAGAACGGGATCATAATCTCGTTCAACTCCGCGGCCGTCCGCCAGTTCGGCTACTCGGAAGCTGAAGCGCTTGGGCAAAACCTGAAGCTGCTCATGCCTCAGCCTTACAAGGTCGAACACGACGGATACATGCGCCGCTACATGGAAACGGGCGAAAAGAGGATCATCGGCGTCGACCGCGTCGTGGTCGGCCAGCGTAAAGATGGCTCTACTTTTCCGATGAAGCTCGCGGTCGGCGAGATCAAACGTGGCGGAAAGCGGTTCTTCACCGGGTTCGTTCGCGACCTCACGGAGCGAGAGGAATCCGCCGCCCGCCTGCAGGAGATCCAGACCGAGCTCGCAAGGCTCGGCCGATTAAACGAAATGGGAGAGATGGCGTCGACGCTGGCGCACGAGTTGAACCAGCCATTGTCGGCCATCGCCAACTACGTGCATGGCTGCGCGCGCCTGCTACAGAACGCGGTTGGGGATCGCGACATCCAGGTTCGTGACGCATTGCTGGAAGCGGGCGAACAGAGCATTCGCGCCGGGCAGATCATTCGACACCTGCGCGAGTTCGTCACCAAAGGCGAGACGGAAAAGCGGACGGAGAGCCTACGTCAACTCGTTGAAGAGGCCGGAGCACTTGCTCTCGTCGGCTCGCGTGAAAAAGGCGTGCGCACCGTGTTCGATTTCACCTCGGACAACGATCAGGTCTTTGTCGACAGGATCCAGATTCAGCAGGTGCTGACCAACCTCATGCGCAATGCGATCGAGGCGATGAAGCAAACCGAGAAAAAGGAAATCCGCGTCAGCGTTTGTTCCGGCAATATGGGGCTCCTGACCGTGACCGTCGAGGATTCCGGTCCCGGAATTTCTCCGGAAATCGCCCAGGATATCTTCAAGCCGTTTACCACGACAAAGGCAGGGGGCATGGGGATCGGGTTGTCGATCTCCAGGCGCATCGTCGAGGCCCATGGCGGAGACATGACCGTCTCCAAAAGTGAACTCGGCGGCGCCTCCTTCAGTTTTACCTTGATCCAGCACGACGAGGACCAGAATGCAGCCTGATGACTTCACCGTCCATATCGTTGACGACGAAGAGGCACTTCGCAAATCGCTGGGGTTCATGCTCACCGTGAACGGTTTCGCCGTGCGGCTTCATCCATCCGCAACAACCTTTTCAGAAATTGCCTCAAGCCTTCGCAATGCGATCCTGATCACGGACATGCGAATGCCTGACATGAGCGGGCTTGACCTGGTACGCAAGATCTCAAGCATTTCGCCCCCCATACCATCGATAATCGTGACTGGGCATGGCGACATTCCCATGGCCGTTGAAGCGATGAAAGCTGGTGCTGTAGATTTCATCGAGAAGCCGTTTGAAGAGTCGGTCATCATCGAGGCGGTGCGGCGGGCGGCCGAGAAACTGGCAGATTCATCTGCGGGTACGCTGAGCGTGGATGACATCCGCTCGCGCATCGGCAGCCTGAGTGAACGGGAGCGGCAAATCCTGTCGGCCGTCGTAGCCGGCCAACCGAATAAGGCTATCGCGTTCAATCTTGATATCAGCCCGCGAACGGTCGAAGTCCATCGCGCCAATGTCATGACGAAGATGAGAGCACGCAGCCTCCCCGAACTGGTGCGCATGTCGCTGACAGTCAACATCTAGCCCAACCCCCTGCGCAATCCGACAATACGCTTGATCCATGACAAGGTGAGGCGTCGGCCAGGATGCGATCTGAAAGCTTGGTGAAAGATCACGACCGAGCTTCTGGAATCCCATTGTCCACGCTGTCTGCCATTGTTGCTGTTGTCAAAGACCCAGCCTTGCTGCGGTCGATCAGCTTTGCGCTCAAAACGCATGGACAGGCGGTAGAACAGTTCAACGACTGGACCATGGCAAGCGAGGCGATCAGCCGAGCGGAATGCGTTATCCTCGACACCTGTCTGCCGCCTGCCGATCTGACAGCCGGCCTCAGTCTTGCCAGCCGGGGCATAAAGCTCGTTGTTCTGGCGGAGGACGACAGAGATTACGGCCGGGGAAACAGGCAGGACATTTGCGTACTGTCCAAACCGCTTAACGGGCCTGATATTGCCAACGCGGTATCAGCCCTACGTAGAAATCCGTAGTGGAAGAACTCAATAGCGGCTAAGCTCCCAATCCAACATGATCCCTTCAACCAAAGGGGACATGCCGATGCA